>CAORJJ010000082.1 GCA_948517135.1 uncultured Clostridia bacterium
AATTACACAAGTAAGCTATATTTTTGAATTTTTAATATTTGTATTATTGCAAATTTTAATATTTAAAATATATTTTACTTATACAAATAGTAATTTATTTTATTAAAGGAATGATGTAATTGAAAAAAGTTAAAGAGAATAGTGATGAAAAAAGACGTTCTAGAATAGATTCAGATACTGAAGAACATAAGAAACATGCAAAAAAAGAAAAGAAAATTAATTTTAAAAAAATAAAAATAATTTTAATTATTGTTTTTATATTAGTATTATGTTTAGCTATAAAAACTGGAATATTTATTTTTAGATGGCAAAGTTTGGCACAAGATATGATTGCAAATACGCCATCACAAGTAATAGATACAGATGGTAAAGTTATTGCTCAACTTGGAAATACTAAAAGAACCAAAAATGTATCTTTTTCAGATATACCAGATAATTTAAAAAACGCATATGTTTCAATAGAAGATCAACGTTTTTACAAACATTCAGGTGTAGACTTGCCAAGAACTGGTGCTGCTATATTTTCTTATATAAAAAATGTAGGTTCATCATCTTTTGGGGGAAGTAGTATAACACAACAATTAGTTAAAAATTTAACTGGTGATAATTCTTCAAAAGTAACAAGAAAAATTAATGAATGGATAAAAGCGTTTGGAATTGAAGGAGTTTTATCTAAAGATGAAATATTAGAAGCATACTTAAATATAATTTATGTTGGACCTAATATTTATGGAGTAGGTCTTGGATCAGAATATTATTTTAATAAAGATGTTAAAGATTTATCATTGGCTGAATGTGCTTTTCTTGCTGGTATAAATAATTCACCAAATTCTTATAATCCGTTTGGAGAAAAAGATACATCAGAAAAAATAACTAAGAGAACCAAAACAGTACTTGCTAAGATGCTAGAATTGAAATATATAGATGAATTAAACTATAATGAAGCTGTTTCAGAGGTAGATAAGGGATTAAAGTTTAAAAAAGGTAAAATTGAATCAAAGGAAAATGAAGCTATTTATTCATATCATACTGATAGTTTAATATCAGAAGTTATTTCAGATGTTGCTGAAAAAAAGAAAATTTCTGAAAACTTTGCAACAAATTATATTTATATGGCAGGGTTAAAGATATATAGTACTCAAGATACAAAGATTCAAACAGAAATTGAAAAAGAATTTTCAAAATCAATATACATATTAAAATCTCAAAATGATCCAGCAATTACTTCTCAAGCTGCAATGATAATAATTGATAATGAGTGTGGAGAAGTAAGAGGTTGTGTAGGAGGATTAGGAGAAAAGAAAACATCTAGAGGATTTAATAGAGCAACTCAGGCACTAAGACAAACAGGATCTAGTGGAAAACCTTTAGCGGTATTGTTGCCAGGAATAGAGAACAAAGTATTTAATACAACAACTAAATATGTAGATGAAATAACAACTTTTGAAGATGGAACTGAAGAAGGTTATACACCAACAGATTATAATAAATGTAGGGGGGAAATTACTGTAAGGCAAGCTGTTGAATCATCACAAAATATACCATTTGTAAAAATGATGGAACAGATTACTCCTAAAACATCCATAGATTATATGAATAAATTAGGGATAAGAACTCTTACTAAAAATGATGATAATTTGAATTTGGCTTTAGGTGGTTTAGAAAAAGGAATAAGTCCCCTAGAAATGGCAGTAGCATATAGTACAATTGCAAATGATGGTATTTATATTGAACCAACATTTTATACAAAAATAGAAAATCAAGCTGGAAAAATTGTTATAAAAACAAAGCAGAAAAAGAATAGAGTTTTTTCAGAAGAAGTTGCATATATTGTAAAATCATTATTAACAGAGCCAGTAATAGGAAATAAAGGAACTGCAAAGTATTGTAAAATTAATGGGATAGATGTTGCTGCAAAAACAGGTACAACAAATGATGAATATGATAGATGGCTTTGTGGATTTACACCATATTATACAGCTACAACTTGGTTTGGATTTGATAAAAATGAAACAATAAGATTTAACAAGAAAAATCCATCAGGATTAATTTGGTCTAATGTAATGAAAAGAATTCATACAGGATTAGATGACGCAAAATTTGATGTGCCAAAATCTAAGGATTTAGTTTCTGTTCAAATTTGTAAAGATACAGGTTTTATTAGTAATGATGCTTGTTCTAATACATATATAGAATATTATTTAGCTGGAACAGAGATAAGAGAGTATTGTACAAAACATTCAGGAAAGAAAGTAAATAAGACTCCAGAAGAAAAAACAACAGTAGAAAATACTAATATTAAGGAAGAACCAGTTGTACAACAGCCAACTGTACCAAATGTTCCAACAACTCCTGAACAACCACCAGTGCAAGATAATACATCTAGTACAACAGAGAATCCAGAAGATACTATAATTCCAAATATAACAGAAAATGCAGTTCCTGATAATACTGTAATAGAAGATAATGAAAATGTTGATGAAAATCAAGATTTAAGTATAGAGGATATTGATGATGAGTTTGAACAATAATGCTTGAAAATGAAATAAATAACAGATATAATAAAAGTATATTAATTTGTGGAGGAAAAAATGGAAAATTCAAAAAAGAAAAAGATTGTACTAATATTAATAATTTTACTATTATTAGTACTTATTGTAGCAAGTGGTGCATATGCATACATTGGCACAGATTTATTTAAGTCTGATGAACAATTATTTAAAAAATATTTAATTAGTGGAGTGGTAGAGCTTTCAAAGTTTAATTCAGAACCATATGGAGAAGCTTTTGAAAGAATGAATAAAGAACCAGCTGAAATTACATTAGCTACAAAAATGGATGATGAAAGTTATCAAAAACAAGAAACAAAATTAGTTTTTAAAACAGATATTCCAAATAAAAATGAAGCATTATCTTTAGATATGAAAGTAGATGATAAAGATTTCATGTCAGCAGATTTATTAATTACAGATAATATATATGGTGTTCATGTTGATGGAGTACATGATAAGTATATAGCAGTTGAAAATAAGGATTTGAAAAAAATTGCTAAAAATCTTGGTTTAGAAGATGAAATGGTAGAAGTTATACCAGATACTATACCAAATACACATATTTCAAAAGAAGAACAAAAAAAACTTGCAGAAATACTTAAAAAATATTTGAATAAATTATCAGAAAAAATTGACGTAAATTCATATAAACAAGAAAAATATACAATTGAAGATTTTGAAGAGGAGAAATTAGAAGGAAACAAATATACTTTAGAAATAGCAACAGATAAATATATATATGATTTTTGTGATATTCTAAAAGAATTTACTAATGATGAAGATTTACTAAAATTATTAGAAGGTAAAATATCAGAAAAGACTATCGAGAAAATGAAAGAATTTGATTTAGAAGAATCATTAGATATAAAAGATGATAGAGAAGATTTTGATAAAAATAATTACACTCAAGAGGACAACAATTTAAAAATTTCATTATATTCTTATAAAGGAAAAACTGTAAAACTAGATATTTATAATGAAAATGAACTAGTATATGAACTTTATATTTTTAATAAGGATAATTCAAGTCATATTCAAATAAAAGAACATGAACCTAAAACAGAATATAGTAAAGTTGCTTCTGTGGATATAACAAATATAAAAAATACATTTGAAAATAATGTTGGAGAGTTTTTATACGAAACACAAACTGTATATAATAAAGATGATCTAAATAATATAGAGGAAGAATTCAAAAAAGAAAAAGAAGAAGATGATGATAATATCAGTTCTTCTTGGAGTAATTATCAAGATATAGAATGGTATAAAGAAAGAGAAGAGAATAGTAAAACTTCTATAAATTTAACAACCAACGTAGAAAATGATGTTATAACTTCAAAAGTAATTAATTATACAGAGAATACATCAATTCCAAATATTAATATTACAACGAAATTTTGGTTCTGATATAAATGTACCAACATTAAAATCAGATGAAAGGATAGTTGTAAATGATTATACAAAAGAGGATTTTACAAAATTAGGTGAAGAAATTATTGAGAATGTAAAGAAAACCGCTGAAGAAAACCCACAATCTTATATTTCATCTCTATATACTATAATTAATTATGGAAATTCAATAAATAATATGGATTCAGAAAATTTAGCAAATGATATAAATACTTCAAATAATTTTGGTGATGAAGAAGATATTCTTTATGAAAAGGATTTTGTTAATTCAGAAATTGAATATGCAATAAATTCATTATTAACAGACTATAAATCTGATTTAGAATTAGATGAAAATACTAATTTACAAGATTATTTGACAGGAGATAGAATTGCAAATCAAGTTTCAATGTTTGTAGAAAATTTAGAAATAATTGATGGTACAACAATAAAATGTAATTATCATGAAAAAACATTTTTTACAAAAATAAATATTAATGGAGAGAGTTTTGTGCTAGAAAATGCAGAAACATTATATTCAGAAGATGGAACATTAGAAAGTGCAAAATAAAATAAAAAAAGCTATTGTGAAATTATCACAGTAGCTTTTTTTGAATATTATATCCTGAGGTGATTTTATGAAATTAGGATTATGCCTTTCAGGAGGTGGCACAAAAGCATTTGCACATATAGGAGCTCTAAAAGCACTAGAAGAAGAAAATATTAAATTTGACTATTTAGCTGGAACTTCTTCAGGTAGCATTGTTGCAACTTTATATGCACTGGGATATAGTGTGAATGAAATTAATGATATTTTCCAAAAGTATTCAAATCAAATAAATTATGTGGATTTCAGAAATATTTTGAAAATACTAAAACACTTTGTTAAAACTGGAAAAATAAAGATTGATGGCTTAAATAGTGGGGAAAAAATTTATAAACTTATGAAAAAATTAGCTAGTGAAAAGGGAATAAGTAATATTTCTCAAATTGATAAGCCATTATTAATACCAGCAGTAAATATTTGTAATGAAGATTTGTATATATTTTATTCAAAGAAAAATAATATACAAAAATTTCCTAATAATATTAAATATATTGGTAATGCTGATATTGCAGCTGTCGTTCAAGCAAGTTGTAGTTATCCAGGAATTTTCTCTCCATGCTCAAAAATACATAATTGTCTTCTTATTGATGGAGGAATCGAAGAAAATATTCCATGGAGAGAAGCCAAAAGAGTTGGTGCAGATAAAGTTTTGAGTATTGTCTTTACAAATACTCATCCTCAAAAATGTTGTAATAGTATAATAGAAATTTTAACAAAATCTTTTAATATTTTATGTCATGAATTAAGTAGATACGAATGGGATGGATCTGATTACTTGCTTGAAATAAATCACAATAATTCAGGACTATTAAATAAAAAAGACTCTAAGAAATTATTTTATGAAGGATATATACAAACGAAAAAATTTATTAAAGAAAATAATCTAAAAAATATTTAATTTTTATAAGTAATAAAGTATAATATAAAAATAAATTAGAAAATTAAGGAAATTTTGATATGAAAATATATGAAGAAATTGAAAAAAGATTAATTGATATTTCTGAAGAAAGTCAGAAAAAATTAAATGTTAAGTTATGCCCAGATACTAATAAAGAAATCTTAGGTATAAGAATTCCAAAATTAAGAAAATTGGCAAAAGATATTGTTAAAGAGGAAAAGTGGGAGCAATTTATAAAAGAATCACAAGATAGATATTTTGAAGAAGTTTTGTTACAAGGCTTAAGTATAGCATATTCAAAAAATTCTTTACAAGAAAAATATATTTATATGAAAGAATTTATTCCTAAAATGGATAGTTGGGCAATGACAGATACATTTACACCAACACTTAAAGTAAAAGATAAAGATTTAGAGAATTATTGGAATTTTATTATTCCATTTACAAAATCTGATAAAGAATTTGAAGTTAGATTTGCTATTATAAGTATGTTAGATTATTATATTAGAGAAGAGTATGTGAATGAAGTTATAAAAATATTAGATAATATTAAACATGAAGGATATTATGTGAAAATGGCAATTGCATGGACTTTAGCAGAAATAGGAATTAAATTTAATGATATATTAATGACTTATTTAGAATCTGACAATAATTTAGATAAATTTACTTTTAATAAAACTCTTCAAAAAATGATAGAATCTTATAGAATATCAGATAATCAAAAATCTGTTTTAAGAAAAATGAAAATAAAATAGAGGTAGAAAATTATGGAAATTATTAATTATATTGAAACATTAATTTTGCTTTTCTTTACTTATTCTTTTGCTGGATGGGTTATGGAATCTATTGGTGGTATTTTTGTAGTAAAGAAATTTATAAATAGAGGATTTATGATTGGGCCACTTTGTCCAGTATATGGAGTAGGAGTTGTTATTATAACAGTATTACTTGGAAAATATGCTAATGATTTTGTTGCTTTATTTGTTTTGGCAACAGTACTTTGTGGATTTTTAGAATATATGACAAGTTATGTAATGGAAAAAATGTTTAATGCTAGATGGTGGGATTATACAAATAGAAGATTTAATATTAATGGAAGAGTATGCTTAGAAAATTTATGTGCTTTTGGAATTGCTGGTTCAGTTATTTTACGTTATATAAATCCTTTTTTTATAAGTTTGTATGATAAAGTTCCAGAAAGAATTAGACATATAATAACAGGTATTTTATTTTTTACATTTATTATAGATTTTACTATTTCTTTTAGAATTATTTTTAGTTTTAAAGGTGAGACATATGTAAAAATGGATAATACAGAAGAAATATCATCTAAAGTTAAAGATAAAGCAGAAGATATAATAATGCAAGCTGAATCAGACGTAATACATTCAGTTAGAAAGATAAGATTGAAAAGACAAAGAAGAACTAGATATAGAAGAAATAAAATATTTAATTCAAAAACATATACATTACGCGATTTAATAGATAGAATGAATGATGAGGGAAGTTTATTAAAAGAAAAAATCGCTTATGAAAAAGAGAAAATTGATAATTTAATAAAATCAAGAAAACTAGAATTTGAAGCTAAGCAAAAAGAATATATTAATAATAAAATTCAAAAAACAAGAACAGATTTTGAAAAAATACAGAAGAATTCTATTGAGAAGATTAATAATATAAAAATGTCTTCAGAGGAAATTACAAAACAAATTAAAGAGAGATTTGGTAATCAATCAAAATTAAAAGATAGATTAATTAAGGCATTCCCAGATATGAAAATTAGTAATTCAAAGGAAAAGTCAAATAAAAAATAAAAGCCTAATTATTGAAAATTAAATGTTTTTGTGCTAAGATAGATAAAGTAAAATTTTAAAGTGGAGGAATATATGAAAGAAGAAAATACAGATGAAAGTTATATAGGCTTAATTTGTAATGGTGAATTTAATGCGATTCATGATTTCAAAATAGGAGAATTGTTTGAATCTTTTTTTGATAATATAAATTATAATGTAGTAAGAGAAGAAAATTCTATATATGTTGATTTTACAGGCGAGGCTATATGTGATGATGAACCATGTACAATTCTAATTAGATTTAAAATTGATGATAATGGAGATGAATTTGAAGTAAACAAAGTTAAAGTAAATGAAGATATTTTAGATGAAGAAGAGACTTTAGATTTATTAGATGATATTGCATTTGCAGGTGGGGCAATTTTAGATGATGAAGATTATTGCTATAATTGTGATGCAGAAAGTTGTGAACATTGCATGCATGGTTTAGAGGATGATAATGATGAAGATGAAGAAGATGATGACAATGATGATGAGAATAAATAGTAGTTATTAAAAATAGGAATTTCAGAATTTTTTTCTGAGATTCTTATTTTTTTCACATAATTTATGTTTATTTAATATTATATAAACATAAAGGAGGAAGTAAAATGTTTTGGTGTAGATTTAGAAAAATAATTGCAGGGATTCTAATGGGGTTCGGTGTAGGAGTGCTTTTAGTATTATTTCTTCCTCCAGTTGCCTGGATTTGCATTATGGGAATCGGAATGCTTATTGGAGGTATAAAATTTTTATTTTCAAAATAAAGGGAGGATAAGAAATGACAATTGTTGTAAAAAAAGTTCCTAAATTCTTGAGAGGATTTGTTAAATTTATATTTGGAATAAAATCTACATAAATTTAGGCAAAAAAAGAGAGTAATTAGTTTTTAATTACTCTTTCTTTTTTATTTTAATTGTGTGTTTTTTATTAAACAGCTCTTTTAATTTTTCCAGAACGTAAGCATTTAGAACATACAGGAACTCTTTGAACTTTTCCATCAATAACGGCCTTAACTGTTCTTAAATTAGGTTTTACAGTTCTTGTTGTTCTTTTACTAATATGTGAACGAGTTATACTCAATTGTTTTCCAAAGCTTGTTTCTTTTCCACAACAAACACATTTTGCCATATCTAAAGCACCTCCATTTATTTTAATAAACTGACTAAATAAT
>CAORJJ010000083.1 GCA_948517135.1 uncultured Clostridia bacterium
ATCTTATATACTAGCTATATTTTGAATAATAATTTTCTGAATGGAAAGTTCGAATGTAAACAAAGTATTTTATTAGTAGAATATGGCGGATTACCGAGAACTTTTAATGAAGAAAATATATTATTCAAAATATATTTAGCATGTAATAAGAAATTAATGCAAAATAACAATTTATCTAATAGTTAATATATAATTTTATAGTAAAAATGAAGAGAGCATTAATTCTAATGCCCTCTTCCCAATATTCAGTTTTTATCTTGCTTCTTTACCAGCCCCGTCTGATATTCTCAAATGCACGTCTAATATCGTTGTTTGATGCTGGAACATTGCCGCCACAGCCACCAGAATCAACAGAAAATCTGGTTTCGCTCCCCCCACATCCATTTCTTGTTTCAGAAACGTACAGATACTTTGTGGGGCTTCCGCACCCACCAGAACTAATAGGAATTCTCATTTCAGAAGAACCACCACAACCTCCAAAACTACCGCCACCACATGACATAACGTTTGCCTCCTTATTGTTTTTTGGTGTTTATCATACTCAAAAATTTCGATATATTCTCATTTTTGCCATCCCAGTCGTAACATATATCTCCATTTTGAAGTATAATCAAGTCATTAATTTCTACAACATTTGCAAACTGAACTGCAGTCGTCATAACACCTCTATGGTAATTAATTATCAGCTCATCTTCATGTTCTTTATTAAACTTAATAAAAGTACATGTATCACAAACATTGCAAAAAGTATGAGATTGATAATAATAAGCTGTTGCCAAATCATTTACAACTTTACTATCTGTCATCTCATGCAAATCACTCTTGCTTTGTGTAATATAATTACTACGCAGGTTTAAAATTAATGAATATGCTCCACCTTTCATTTTGGCAATTCTTGTCCATCTACTAACATATTTTTCCATGCTTTCAATAGAAAAAGAATCTTTACTTTGCTCAACAACATTAATTCTTACTGGCTTTTTAATTGTAGCAATTACCTCATCTTCCGCTATCTGATGAAGAATTTTTGAATCCTCTTCATACGAATGTGTGTGCCTAGAAATGCTAATACTTCTTATGCACTCATTGGAATTTACAAGTTCTATAAATTCTTTGCAGTTTCTCTTAGGTAAGCTTGTATTAATATAAACAACTTTGTTATCAACAATTCTGAGTAATTCCCTCAGTTTGTCAATATCTGCACTTGGCTCACCACCAGTAAAAACAACAATTGGTAACATAGAATCTCTTATCAATTGTAAACTTTGTTTTACTTTTTCATAATCTCCCTTTATCCGTTCATAATCCTTTTTTGAGGAGCAGAATTTACAATTGTTTGTACAGTTCCATGGCACATATACTGTAACAGAAAAGTCACTTCTTCCTATTGTAAAGTCATTAATCATAATGTCCTCCCTTGTTCTTGAATCAATGGTTAATAAAAACTTTATTTTTTTCTATTGGATATAAATAAAACTAAACTATTAAATATTATATAACAAAAATATTTAATAGTCAATCTTATGTAAACAGAAGAGTCTATTTTCTTTTAGAAATAGACTCTTCTATGAATTATTTTGCTACAATATTATAAATTTTTCCTTTTACATAAATTTCTTTTACAACATTTTTCCCTGAAATAGCATTTTGAATTGATTCTGTGTTATCCACTATTGCTTTTACTTCTTCTTGAGATGCTTCTTTAGGAGCAACAACTACTGCTTTTACTTTTCCATTAACTTGTACTGGTATTTCAATCTCATCATCAATAGTTTTTGCTTCATTATATGTTGGCCATGGTGTTTCATTTATTGTTTTACTTTCACCTAATATGTTAAACAATTCTTCTGTCATATGTGGTGCAAAAGGATTTAGTAATTGTAAAAATGTTTTATATTCAGCTTTATTTATCATTTTATCTTTATAGAATTCATTTGTCATTTTCATAAATTCTGCAACTGAAGTATTAAATTTCATTTCTTCAATATCTAAAGTTACTTTTTTAATTGCTTTGTGCATCATTTTTTCATGTTTCTCAGAATATTCATCTCCATCTACTAAAATATCTTGCATATTCCAAACTCTATCTAAGAATTTTCCACATCCACGAATTGATTCCATAGACCATGGAGCTGTTTGATCAAAAGGTCCCATAAACATTTCATACACTCTAAATGTATCTGCACCAAATTCTGCAACTATATCATCAGGATTTATAACATTTCCTTTGGATTTAGACATTTTTTCTCCATTACCACCTAAAATCATACCATGAGATGTTCTCTTTTGATATGGTTCTTTTGTAGGTACAACTCCTATATCATATAAGAATTTATGCCAAAATCTTGAATATAATAAATGAAGCGTTGTATGTTCCATTCCTCCATTATACCAATCTATTGGTGACCAGTATTCTAATGCTTCTTTTGAAGCTAGGTTTTCTGAATTATGTGGATCCATATATCTTAAAAAATACCATGAAGATCCTGCCCATTGTGGCATTGTATCTGTCTCTCGTCTAGCCTCCTTACCACAACATGGACATTTTGCTTTTATCCATTCTTCTTGTTTCGCTAAAGGTGATTCCCCATTTTCTCCTGGTTCATAATCTTCTATATCAGGAAGTACTAAAGGTAATTCTGATTCTGGAATTGAATTCCAGCCACAATCTTCACAATATACCATTGGTATTGGTTCTCCCCAATATCTCTGACGAGAAAATACCCAATCACGTAATTTGTAATTTACTTTTCTCTCACCTAATTTGTTTTCTTCTATATACTTAATCGCTCTTTGAATTGCTTCTTTTGATGTTAAACCATTTAAAAAATGTGAATTTATCGAAATTCCATTATCTACATCAGTAAATGGTTCCTTCATATCATCATCCATATATACTTTAAATAATTCATCTACTTTTTCAATAAGATCTAGTTCATCAACATTTTTAGATCTAATAACTTGTTTTATTGGTAATTTAAATTTTTTAGCAAATTCAAAATCTCTTTCATCATGAGCTGGAACAGCCATAATAGCTCCTGTTCCATAAGTACTTAAAACATAATCTGAAATCCAAATTGGAATAGTTGAAGTTTCTGAAAAAGGATTTATTGCTCTAATTCCTTTTACTTCTACCCCTGTTTTTTCTTTATTTAATTCAGCTCTTTCAAAATCAGATTTTAAAGCAGCTTTTTCTTTATATTCATTTATTTCATCTAAATTTGTAATTTTATCTGCAAATTTATTTATTAAATCATGTTCTGGAGCAATAACCATATATGTTACTCCAAAGATTGTATCTGGTCTTGTTGTATATACTTTTAAATATTGTCTTTCTAATTTTTCATTTTCAACTTCTTTATTATAAAGAGTAACTTCACTATTTGAAACAATCTCATCTTTTGATATTGTTTCAAATACTTTTAAAGATTTCATTTCAGGCATTACTTCAAAATTCACTTCTGCCCCTTCACTTCTGCCAATCCAATTTTTTTGTTGTGCCTTTATTTTATCTAAGAAATCAATATCCTCTAAATCATCAATTAATCTTTGCGCATATTCTGTTATTTTTAACATCCATTGTGACTTTTCTTTTTGAACAACTGGACTTCCACATCTTTCACAAACACCATTTACAACTTCTTCGTTTGCCAATCCAACTTTACAACCTGTACAGAAATTAATTGGCATTGTAGCTTTATAAGCTAAACCATGTTTATATAGTTGAATAAATATCCATTGTGTCCATTTATAATAATCAGGATCTGTTGTATTAACTTCTCTTGACCAATCAAAAGAAAAACCTAATGATTTTAATTGTTCTCTAAAATGATTTATATTATTTTCTGTTGTTATTTTTGGATGAACATGATTTTTGATAGCATAATTTTCAGCAGGGAGTCCGAAAGCATCAAAACCAATTGGATATAAAACATTATATCCTTCCATTCTTTTCTTTCTTGCAATAATATCCAATGCAGTATAAGATCTTGGATGACCTACATGTAATCCTTGACCTGATGGATATGGAAATTCTATTAAACCATACCATTTCTTCTTATTTGAAAAATCTTGTTTTGCATTAAATGTACCTTCTTTGTACCATTTAGATTGCCATTTTTGTTCTACTTCTTTAAAATTATACCCCATAGCTTTCTCTCCCTTTTTACTCTAATTTCAATGCTAATTATTATATATCAATAATTCAGTTTTTTCAAGCTTTCTAGAACATAAAAAAAGAATATGACAAGCATATTCCTCTTTTAATATATTTCAAATTAAGCTTTTTTTGCAATTTCAGCTAATTCAGCAAATGCTTTGCTATCTGAAACAGCGATTTCAGCTAACATTTTTCTATTGATTGTAACATTAGCTTTCTTTAATCCTGCGATCATTCTGCTATATGTTAAACCATTCATTCTAGCTGCTGCATTAATTCTTGCAATCCATAATTTTCTAAAATCAGATTTTTTATCTTTTCTTCCTACATATGCATACATTCCAGATTTCATAACTGCTTGTTTAGCATTTCTGTATCTGTAATGTTTTGCTCCATAGTATCCTTTTGCTTGTTTTAATACTTTTTTATGTCTTGCTCTTGTTGTTCTTGCTGTTTTTACTCTTGCCATTTATTTTCAACTCCTTCTATACTAAATTTAATTCTAGTTACCATATGGTAATAATTTTTTGATTCCAGCTACTACAGTTTTATCTGCGTATGCATCTTGAATTTTTCCTGATTTCTTTTGTCTTGTTGTTTTTGTTGCTAAACGATGTCTTCTATTAGCTTTTGTTCTTTTAACTTTGTCAGTAGCTGTATAAGAATATCTTTTCTTTGCAGCTTTATTTGTTTTTAATTTTGGCATTTTGAAATCTCCCTTCATTATTTAATTTATATTTTTTTTGTTAAAATTACAAACATTGTTTTACCTTCTAAGAATGGCTTTTTCTCAACTGTTGATATATCAGATAAGTCTTCTATGAATTTGTTTAAAACAATTTCTCCAGCCTTAGTATTATTCAATTCTCTTCCTCTGAATCTTACTGTAAATTTAACTTTATTTCCAGATTCTAAAAATGTTCTAGCATTTTTACTTTTAAAAGAAAAATCATGATCACCAATATTTGGTGTAACTCTAATTTCTTTTAACTCAACAGTTTTCTGATTTTTTCTAGACTCTTTTTCTTTTTTTGCTTGTTCAAATTTGTATTTTCCATAATTCATTAATTTACAAACTACTGGTTTGCTATTTGGAGAAACTAAAACTAAATCTAGGTTCTTCTCTTCAGCATATTTTAACGCTTCATCAATAGAAATAACTCCTATTTTTTCTCCTTCTGCACCAATTAATTGAACTTCTTTTTCTTTAATTTGTCCATTTATAGGCAATTCTTGTTTAATAGTAAAACACCTCCAAAAAAAAATTTGACTTATTTTAAAAAGCCAAATCCACATACTAAATTCCATATAAAACGTTGAAATTTAACCTTATGCTCACACTTAAGATAAGGTGAGAAGTGGATACTTCTTCTTAAAACATTAAAATAATACCACTTTTTAATTATTTTGTCAAGAAAAAATTAAAAAAGTCTCTTAAAATTTAAGAGACACTATTAGTTATTTTCTAAATATTGACATAAATTTATTTTTTATCTTTTTGAAAAATCCAATTTTTTCTGAATTTTCATTTAATGGTAAGTTATCAGTAGACGTATGAATATCACTTGAAGTTTCCTCATCAACCATATCTGTATAATCTTGAATATCTGGATTATTTTCTGTATATCTTTCATATCTTTGCACTTGACGTGGTTTAGAAAAATCTTCTAAGTCTTCTTCTCCAGTTACAACAGTTGCAGAGGCATTATCAAATAACTTTTCAATGCTGTATTTTTCACGCATTTGCTCTTCAAGCTTATGTTGATTATTAAGCATTATATCATATAATTCTTGTTTTCTTTTCTCATCTTCACACCAATATTTTAAATGTAGTAAAGCTATAATTTCTAATGTATATCTTTTTAATCCTTGCTTTTCTAATGGAACATATGGATTTATATGTATCTCATGATTTGGATCTTTGTATGTTCCGAAGAACTCCAACATTTTGGGTGGAATTTTATCTATATATCTTTGATTCATATGATGTATAATATAATCTACTTCTGCATATGCTTGTATATCTTCTAACGTAATTACAACACTCATTTGTAATCCTCCAATTCTTTCTTTTGTAACTTTCTATCTTTCTATATTATCTTTATTTACATCTTGTCCTATTTCTGTTTTTCCATTTTCTAAAATATCATTTACAATTTGCTCTGCTGTTCTAGTATCTTTGGCTAAAGCCTTTTGTTGTTCAGAAACCTTTTGACCAGCTTCTATTGTTGCATTCAAATTTGTATTTTCTGCATTTGCTAGTGAAGCCTGCAACATAGCATTTTCATCTTTTGTTGCTGAAAGCATTTCTGCTGAATATTTAGCTACTAATACTAATTTTTCTTGAACAGATTCCATCTTTTCTTCGCCAATCCAACCAATAAATGTATATGAAATTCCATTTGTTGCTTCTTTTTCTGGTGGATTTCCTTTGTATTTAACTGTTGCTCCAGCATTTACTAGTTGATGATCTAAAATTGTTTTTCTGTCATCATCTAAAAATATGACTTCAAATTCTTCCACTTGCAGTACCTCCTATTATCTTTAGTATTCCTTTAAATTATATTCTTAATAAAAAAATTTTTCAAACTTATTTATGTTACATTTTTAATACAAATATAATACAAAAAGTAAAAAAAGACACGAACTAAATCGTGCCTCTCTATAATTTCAATAAGATACAAATCTTATTAGTTGTTAACTAAATCTTTTAACGCTTTTCCAGCTTTGAATACTGGAGCTTTTGATGCTGGTATTTTGATTTCTTCTTTAGTTTGTGGGTTTCTTCCTTTTCTAGCTGCTCTTTTTCTTACTTCAAAAGATCCAAATCCAACTAATTGAACTTTATCACCTTTTGTTAAAGATTCTGTAATAACATCAACAAATGCATTTACAGCTTCTTCAGCAGATTTTTTTGTTTCTCCTGTTTTTGCAGCTACTGCTGCTACTAATTCAGCTTTGTTCATTTAAAATTACCTCCTAATAGATTTAAGTATTATGTAGAATATCTATTATTTTGTTCTACAATATCTTTATTCGCCAAAATAAGCTAAAATCCTTCTTTTTTTCAAAAAAATTATCAAAAATCATTTATTTTTCAAGGGTTCTAGAACTTTATTGTTTCAAATGCCTTATTTTTCAATGCTTACAAGTTTTTCAGTTTTTATATAAAAAATCAAAATATTTACCATATATACTACTATTGCAATTAAAATTGAGAAAATTATGCTAATTATTTCTGAAAAATTTATCTGTAAAAAACAATAGTATAATTTATTTGAAATTATAATCATAATTATACTGAATAAAATTGGCTTATATGTTTCTTTAAATAAGCTAAATTTTATATATATACATTTTTTTAATGAAAAATACAATATTATAAATGATATGATATTTGAAAAAATATTTCCCAATATTGCTCCTTTTTCAAAAATTCCTTCTACTGGTATTAAAACTACATTAAAAATTATTTTAGAAACTAATCCAATAACTGATGAAATTAATAGTATTTTGGTTTTTCCAAGTCCTTGAAGAATTCCACTTATAGTTTGTATCAATAAAGCAAAAAATATACCAAAAGATGCTAAAGATAATAATTCATATCCTTCTACTGCATTTGGAAATAACAACTTAAATATTCTTTCTGAATAAAAAAACATCCCAAATATACAAGGAATACCTATAATACATGTACTTCTCAAAGAAAATTTTATTTTTTCTACTATTCCATCTAAATTATTTCTTGCTCTTTTTTCTGAGATTTCAGGTACTAGCGCTGTTGAAAGTGCAACATTAAATGATAATGGCAATGCTACTAAAATATCAACTTTAGAACTTAAAATTCCATATTTTCTTTTTGAACACTCTTCTCCTACTATATTTTTAAGTAACCTAACAATTGTAATAGAATCAACATTTTTTCCCAAGTTTCCAAGTAATGAACTTATTGTTATTGGAATTGAAATAAAAACAATTTTTCTTATTATGTTTATAATTCTTTCCTTATAAAATTCATTTCCAAATTTTATTAAATTATTACTTTTATATTTAATACATATATATATT
>CAORJJ010000084.1 GCA_948517135.1 uncultured Clostridia bacterium
TTTATTAGTAGAATATTTTTAAAGAAAATAGGGAATCTCAAACTTGTTTTGAGGGTGCTATTTTCTTTAAAAATTTAATTCTACTTTAAAATATGTCGGAATACCGAGAAATTTGAAATCAGAAAAATATTATCAAAATATATAGTACAAAAAATACTAATAATAAAAAAATACCCACGCAAATAACAAATTATCTTGAAAGGAGAATATATGAACAATTTTTATGATGTATGGTTTTCATATATAGATTTAAGTAATAATATTAAATTAAAATTACTTGAAAAATATAGTTCAAAAGAAATTTTTAATCATTCTTTTGAATACAATAAAAATATAGAGGATAAAATTTTAAATTGTAAAAAACTTAATTTAGACAAGTATTTTAATTATTTAGAAAAATATAATATAAAAGTAATTAATTTTAAAGATGAAAGATATCCCAAGTTACTAAATAGTATTGAAAATAAACCTGCTTTTTTGTACATAAGGGGAAATTTAGAGAATTTATATTCAGATAATCTTGCAATTGTTGGTTCAAGGAATGCTAGTGAATATGGAAAATGTGTAGCAAGAAAAATTTCAAAAGAACTTGCAGATAAAAATATAAATATAGTAAGTGGATTAGCTTTAGGAATAGATAAATATGCACATATAGGAGCTTTAGATAGTATGTATGGAAAAACAATTGCAGTACTTGGAACTGGAGTATCTGATAGTGAAGTATATCCACTTCAAAATAAGAAAATATTTGAAAGAATTTTAGAAAGCAATGGAACAATAATATCTGAATTTAGATTAGGAACAAAACCTGAAAAATATAATTTTCCACTTAGAAATAGAATAATTAGTGGAATTTCAAAAAAAGTTATTGTGGTAGAAGCAACAGAAAATAGTGGTAGTTTAATTACTGCAAATTATGCACTAGAGCAGGGAAAAGACATATATGCAGTACTAGGAAATATTACATCTAAAAATTCTATTGGAACTAATAAATTAATTGAAGAAGGAGCATATATACTTAAATCAATTGAAGATATTTTTTATTAAGTTTTTTTAAGAAAAAATAAATAAAAAAAGTCTTTATTTATTTGTATATTTGTAATATAATACAACATGACATATAAGATACCATAATAGTATTTTATGCAGAGATTTTATCTGAAAAAGGAGGATTTATGGATAACAATAATAAAACCAAAAAAGTAAAAAAATCAGATGTCAAAAATAAAAAAGGAAATAAAATAAAATTTAAAGATAAACATCCCAAAGCTGCATTAGGAATAAAAATAGGACTAATAGTATTAGTTCTTCTTATAATTATTGGTGCAGGAGTTTTAGCAGGTGCATTTTTTGGAGTTTTTGGAGAAGAACTAAAAATAGATGTATCAATGCTTAAAGTAGGAGATGAAAACTCAATAGTATATGATGCAGATGGAGAACAAATTGCTGTATTAAGCGGTGGAACTAAAAGAAAAAGTATAAGTTTATCAGATATGTCTGAATATTTACCAAAAGCTTATGTTGCAATTGAAGATGAAAGATTTTATAAACATAGTGGTATAGATATAATGAGAACAGCTCGTGCTACATTTAATTATATAATTCACCTTGGAAAATCAAGCTTTGGTGGAAGTACTATAACACAACAGGTTGTAAAAAATATTACACAAGAAAAAGAAAGAACAGCACTTGCTGGTGTAATGAGAAAAGTAAAAGAGATTTCAAAATCAATCCAAGTTGAAAATGTTTTATCAAAAGATCAAATATTAGAACTATATTTAAACCTAATATTTGTTGGTGGAGATGATGTAAATGGAGTTGAACTTGGTTCAGTATATTATTTTGATAAAAGTGCAAAAGATTTAAGTATTGCAGAATGTGCATATATGGCAGGAATAAATCACTCACCAAATGCATATAAACCATTCTCAGAATTTAAAAATAAAGAGAATCCAGAAGAAGAAAAAGAAAAAATGACTGCAAAAATAAAGAAAAGAACAAAAACAGTTCTTGGAAAAATGAAAGAACTATCTTATATTACAGAAGATCAATACAATGAATCAGTTACTGAAGTAGATAATGGTTTAAATTTCAAACAAGGAGAAAGTGCTAGTGTAACAGTAGATGTTTCTTATGTTACAGATGCTGCAATTGATCAAATTTTAGATCAAATTCAAGCAGAAAATGAAGATATGGATAGAAAAGCTGCTGAATTATATTTATATAGCAGTGGTTTAAAAATATATACAACTCAAAAATCAGATGTTCAAAATATTCTTGAAGAAGAAATTGTAAAAGATATTTATGTCACTCAATATAATGAAGATGTAGAAGATGAAGAAACAGGAAAAAAGGAAAAACAAACATTTTATTCTACTCCAACAATGGTTATACAAGATTATAGAACAGGTCATGTAGTTGCAGCAGCAACTGCTACTGGAAGTGAAGAAGAGAGAACAGCAAAAACAAAATTAGGATATTGGAATCATCCAACTCAAAATAAAAAACAAACAGGTTCTGCAATGAAACCAATAGCAGTAATTGCACCTGGTTTAGAAGCAGGAACAATTACTGGAGCAACAGTATATTATAATTTGAATACTGTATGGGGAGCAACTTCAGCAAAACCATGGAGACCAGGAAACTCAACAGGATATTCTACTTATTCAAATATGCGTCAAGCAATTGAGCAATCATATAATATACCTCATGCAAAAGCTTTAACAAATATTGGAACTGAAGTAGCAGTTGAATTTTGCAAAAATATTGGATTACCAGATTTTACAACAGAAGGAATTAATTTATCATTAGGTGGTTTGCATGAAGGAATTTCACCAGCAGATATGGCAAGTGCATATTCAGCAATTGCTAATGATGGTGTTTATAAATCACAAACATTTTATACTAAAGTAACTGACAGTCAAGGTAATGTATTATATGAACCAGAACAAATAGAAAATAGAGTTATGTCAAAGCAAAATTCATATATAGAAAAAGATATTTTAACACAACCAGTAAAATCAGGTACAGCAACATATTGCGCAATAAAAGGTATGGATGTTGCAGCTAAAACTGGAACAACTAATGATGATTTTGATAGATGGCTTTGTGGATTTACTCCATATTATTCTGCATCATGTTGGTATGGCTATAAGGATAACCATAAGGTAGTTTATAAAAAAGGTCTTGGCGGAAATCCAGCAGGAAGAATTTGGTCAGCTGTTATGAAAGCTATTCATGAAGATTTAGAAAATGCAACTTTTGAAGAACCAGAAGGAATAATTAAAAAGTCAGTATGTAAAATTTCAGGAAAACTACCAGGTCCAGGATGTCCAGACCAATATGTAGAATTATTTACATCAGATAGTGCGCCAACAGAAACATGTGAAGGTCATTCAGCTTTTGGAGTATGTAATGACACACAATTAATGGCAACACAATTTTGTCCAAGTGTAACACCTTCTGCAGGATATGTTCCTGAAAAAGAAAGAGATCCAAAATGGATTACAGAAGGTATGGCTACAACAATGCCAACTACCACATGTACACTTCATACAGCACCAGCAGGACCAACACCAGAAGAACAAGCGGCAGCAGCACAAGCAGCAGCAGATGCAGCGGCAGCACAAGCAGCAGCAGATGCAGCTAAGAGAGCTGAGGAAGAAGCAAAGAAAAATCAAACAAATCAAAATCCAGGAACAACAAATCCGCCAACAACAAATCCGCCAACAACGAATCCACCAACAACAAATCCAAACCCACCAACAACGGATCCAACACCACCAACAACGGATCCAAACCCACCAACAACAGATCCAAACCCACCAACAACAGATCCAACACCACCAACAACGGATCCAAACCCACCAACAACAGATCCAACACCACCAACAACCTAATAAAAATAAATATAGGCGGAGCGAAATCCGCCTATAATAAATAAATTAAGGAGGAAGAAACATGAGTATAAAATTTTATAATACATTAACAAGAAAAAAAGAAGAATTTAAACCTATAAATGAAAAAGAGATTAGAATGTATTCATGTGGTCCAACAGTATATTATTTTGCCCATATTGGAAATTTAAGAGCATATCTTTTTATGGATAATTTAAGAAGAATATTAAAATATAATGGATATAATTTAAAACATGTAATGAATATTACAGATGTAGGTCATCTTGTATCAGATGCAGATGAAGGCGAAGATAAGATGATGAAGGCAGCCAAGAGAGAAAATAAAAATCCATTTGAAATAGCACAATTTTATATGGACGCATTTTTAGCAGACATAGATAAATTAAATGTAGATAGACCTGAAATAATTGCAAGAGCAACAGAACATATTGATGTTATGGAAGAATATGTAAAGAAAATTATTGATAATGGTTATACTTATCAAACAGAAGATACTGTGTATTTTGATACATCAAAATTAGATAAATATGGAGTTTTATCTAATAGAAATATAGAAGACCAAAAAGCTGGAGCTAGAGTAGAATTTGATGAAAATAAAAAGAATATTGCAGATTTTGCTCTTTGGATAAAAGCGCCAGAAAATCATATAATGAAATGGGATTCATTTTTTGGAAAGTCATATCCAGGTTGGCATTTAGAGTGTTCTGCAATGGGATATAAATATTTAGGAGATAATTTTGATATTCATACTGGTGGAGTTGATCATATTCCAATTCATCATGAAAATGAAATTGCACAAAGTAAAGGATTTTCTGGAAAGATACCAGCAAATTATTGGATGCATGTTGAATTTTTGCAAATTAATGGTGGAAAAATGTCAAAAAGTCTAAATAACTTATATACTTTGAAAGACTTAGAAGAAAAAGGATATGAACCATTAGTTTATAGAATGTTTAATTTTACATCAAATTATAGAGCTCAAATCAATTTTACTTTTGAAGCAATGGATTCAGCAAAAGTTGCTTTAAATAGATTAAGAGAAGGATATTTAAGACACTCTGAAGGAAATGAGTATGTATCAGATGATGAAATTAAAAACTATGAAGAAAGATTTTTAGAAGCAATAAATGATGATTTGAATATGCCAGTTGCTATGAGTGTTGTTTGGGATGTAGTTAAAAATCCAAAGAAATCTCAAAAATTGAAAGAACTTTTATTGAAATTTGATGAAGTTCTTGGATTGGATTTAAAAAATTATAAAAAAGAAGAAAAAACATTACCAAAAGAAATATTAGAATTAGTTAATTTAAGAAATGAAGCAAGGGCTAATAAAAATTGGTCAGAATCAGATAGAATTAGAGATATTTTAATAGAAAAAGGTTATACTGTTAAAGATAGTAAAGAAGGTACAATTGTAGAAAAATAATCAATTTATTATTTTTCATTAGATTATATATTTAGGAGGATAGTTTTGAAACTATTAGAAGAAAAAGATAAAGAACGTTATAAGAAATTTTTGGAAGCGCATAATAGATGTAATTTCCAACAATCTTTAGAATGGGGAAATGTAAAAACTAGCTGGAAGAAAGAAGTTATACTTTCAGAAGATTCAGAAGGAAATATAATAGGAAGTCTTTGTGTATGGATACGTAAAATTCCTATTTTTGGAAATTTAATGTATTCAGCAAGAGGCCCTGTTTGTGATATATATGATGAAAATGTTATACAAGATTTAGTAGATGGAGCAAATACATTAGCAAAAAAATATAATGCTTTTGTTTTGAGAGTTGAACCAGATATATTAAAATCAGATGAAAAATTTAGAAATATAATTATTAAAAAAGGTTTTAAAATTAAAGATGATAGCACAGATTTTAAAGATGAAATTCAGCCAAGATTTGTTTTTAGATTAGATATTAAAGGAAAAACAGAAGATGAAGTTTTTTCAGCATTTCATCAAAAGACTAGATATAATGTTCGTTTAGCAACTAAAAAAGGAGTTGTTATTAAAGAAGGAACAAAAGAAGATTTAAAAGATTTTCATAGAATTATGGTTGAAACAGGTGAAAGAGATAATTTTATAATTAGATCTTTAGAATATTTTGAAAAAATGTATGATGAAATGGCACCAGAACATATGAAGATATTAATGGCTTATCATGAAGACAAACCAATTGCTGGTATTATTCCAATTATGTATGGAAATAAAGTATGGTACTTATATGGTGCAAGTTCTAATAGTCATAGAAATTTAATGCCAAATTATTTGTTACAATGGACAATGATAAAAGAAGCAATTGCCAGAGGAGCAGATATGTATGATTTTAGAGGTGTCTCTGGTGTTGTAGATGAATCACATCCTCAATATGGATTATATAGATTTAAAAAAGGATTTAATGCTGAATTTACAGAATTTATAGGTGAAATTTATATTCCATATAAAGCTCTAACTTATAAATTGTATAAATTAGCAGAAAAAACATTTAGAACATTAAGAACATTGAAAAAGAAATTAAGCTCAAGTAAATAATTTTAAAGGATTATATTATTTATGAAAATATTAGAAATAAATAAGGCTGATTTGGAAAATAATATTAATATTATAAAGAAAATTATAAGTGATTCTGAAAAGAAAACAAAAATAATTGCAGTTGTAAAAGCCAATCGGAATGGGATTAGATATAGTAAAGTTATCTGAAATTTTAATTGAAAATGGAATTGAAACTTTAGCAGTTTCAGTACCAGAAGAAGCAATAAAGCTTAGATGTGAAGGTAAAATTGAAAGTGAAATATTAATGCTATCTCCAACTATAATAAAAAAAGAATTGCAATTATTGATAGAAAATGATATAACACTAACTGTTGGAAGTAATGAAGAATTAAATTTAATTGAAGAAATTGCAGAAGAATGTGAAAAGGATGAAGTTAAAGTACATTTGAAAATAGATACAGGATTTGCAAGATATGGTTTTTTATACACAGATTTATCCAATATATTAAATACATTTGAAAATTTAAAAAGAATAAAGATTGTTGGGACATATACTCATTTTTCTAAACCAATAAATGAAAAGTGGACAAACCTACAATTTAATAGATTTATGGAATGTATAGAAAAAATTAAACAGTCTGGATATAATCCTGGAATAATACACACAGCGTCTTCAACTGCATTTTTAAAATATCATCGGAATGTGGCAAGATTCAGTAAGAATAGGATCAATTATTCAAGGAAGAACGCTTATACCAGTTAAAGGCTTAAAGAAGATTGGAACATTCAAATCTTCAATTACTGAAATAAAAGAATTACCTAATGGATATAATATAAGTTATGGAAATTCTTACAAAACTAGAAAGATAACTAAAGTTGCAATTGTTCCAGTTGGTTATGCAGATGGTTTAAATAAAGATAAGTTGAGAGATGATTATACATTAAAGAATAACATAATATCAGTTGGCATGGAAATAAA
Organism: uncultured Clostridia bacterium; assembly: GCA_948517135.1. Lineage (GTDB taxonomy): Bacteria > Bacillota > Clostridia > TANB77 > CAG-508 > Scatovivens. Next base: position 7,388 of record CAORJJ010000084.1, read on the forward strand.
GAAGATTTTTAAAGATAATTCACTGAAAGTTATTATAAATGGTAATGAGTATAAAATATTAGGAAAACTAGGAATGTATCATTGCATAATAGATATAACAAATAGTGAAAATATAAAAATTAATGATGAAGTAATTTTAAATATAACACCATTACAAGCAAATGATGAAATTAGAAGGGAGTATATATAGTGGAAGAAGAAAATAGAAAAATGGGTTTTTTTACAAAATTAAAAACTTCCATAACTAAATTAGAAGAATATGATAGATTTTTAGGACAAAAATTTTCAGAAGCATTAGGATACTTTACTATACTTATATTAATAATTTCAGCAATACTTTCATTAGTATATACTTATGAATACTCTAAACAACTTGAAAAAGGAATTAATTATATAAGAAATGAATTACCAGAATTTTCATATAAAGATGCAACTTTTAAAGCATCAAAGAATGTAGAAGCATATGATGATGAGTATAAAGTAAGATTATTTATAAATTCTGATGATAATGTTTCAGAAGAAACTATAAAAGAATACGATAAAATAATGTATAGTGATTCAATAGGTATAATTATTTTAAAAGATAAAATTAGAATAGTAAATGGAAGTTTTAAAGAAGACTATGTATTTTCAGAGTTACAAAATAAAATTTCAGGTTTACAAGAGATTTCAATATCTAATAAGCAAGAGTTAATAGATATGATAGATTCTGTTGGAATGAATTCAATAATAAGTATTATTTATATTGAAAATTTAATTACTTTGTTTATAACTG
>CAORJJ010000085.1 GCA_948517135.1 uncultured Clostridia bacterium
AGTATATTCTGAACATGTTGGATAATATTTACAATTATGCCCCATCAATGGAGATATTCTTTTTTGATAAAAATCAATTATTTTAATAAATATTTTTTTCAACATATTAGTCTACCCAAACATCTGCTTTTTTCAATGTTCTTTTGAAATTTTCTTTTATATCATAATAAGAAATTTCTTTTATATCCTTTTCTTTATTTATAACAATTAAAATACTCGTTCCTAACTTTATATTTTCTTCAAAGATTTTATAATTTTCTCTTATAAGCCTTTTTATTCTATTTCTAGCTACTGCTTTCCCCTGTTTCCCAGATACTGCAATACCAAGCTTATTATATGGTTTATTTATTCTTCTTATATATATATGAATAAATTGTCCATAAAAAAACTTTCCTTTTGAAAATAAGTTTTTAAACTCATAATTTTTTTTAATCATTATTGTTTTTTTCATTTTAAATCTTTCCTTTATACAAGAAAAAGGGCATTAATCGCCCTTTTGTTCAATTTAAGCAGAGATTTTTTTTCTTCCCTTATTTCTTCTTGCTTTTAAAACATTTCTTCCAGCTCTTGTTTGCATTCTTTTTCTGAAACCATGAACTTTATTTCTTTGTCTTTTTTTTGGTTGGTATGTTCTTTTCATTTTGCACCTCCTACTTTCTATATATAAATTTATTTTAAACTATTAATAAAATTTTGTAATAAATATGTAATATTTATCCAAAAGTAATTTCAATTATACAATAAAACTCCATAAAAAGTCAAGCTATAATAAAAACTTTCGTAAATGACAAGTATTTTAAATTTTCACTTGTTTTTTTAAAATATTTTTGATATTATATGAGCACAATGGAGAAAAAGAACATTTAAAAGTTTTCCACAGATTGTTGATAACGAATTCGCCTGAGGATACTAGCTTTTTATATAGTTGTGTGGACAACACTGTGGATAAATTACACTTCAGAAAGGACGGTTTTTAAAACAATGTATACCGACAAAAACGACCTACTTACAAAAGCAAAAGATCTATTAAAAGAAGAAATGACAACAATTTCATATACAACATGGATTAAAAGTTTAGAAATAGAATCAATAAAAGATAATAAAATTGTTTTAATTGCTCTTTCTAAAATGCAAAAAGATGCTATAGAATCAAGATTATTCGATTTAGTTTGTAACACATTCAATTTTATTACTAATAAAACATGTGAATTAGAAATTAAAGAAAAATCTGAAATTGTATTAAATAAAGAAGTAGAAGAAGAAGAATCAGACTATGTTAATACAGAAAATTATAGCAATAGTTTTTTAAATCCAAAATATACCTTTGATAATTTCGTTATAGGAAATAATAATAAATTCGCACAAGCAGCTGCAATTGCTGTTGCCGAAGCACCAGCAACTTCATATAATCCATTATTTATATATGGGGGAGTTGGGCTTGGAAAAACACATTTAATGCATGCTATTGGAAATAAAATTATTCAAAATAATCCTAACACAAAGGTACTATACGTAACATCAGAGCAATTTATTAATGAATTAATAAATTCAATAAAAGATGTAAATTATAAAAACGAATTATTTAGAAATAAATATAGAAATATAGATGTATTATTAATAGATGATATTCAATTTATAGCAGGGAAGAAAATGGGGCAAGAAGAGTTTTTCCATACATTTAATACTTTACATCAAAATGGAAAACAAATAATTATTTCTAGTGATAAACCACCTAGAGATATACCACTTTTAGAAGAAAGATTAAAATCAAGATTTGAGTGGGGAATACTTGCAGATATTTCAATGCCAGATTATGAAACAAGACTTGCTATATTAAGAAAAAAGGTGCAAGCTGATAAAATTATTATAGATGATTATATATTATCTGTAATTGCTACAAAAATAGATTCAAATATAAGAGAACTTGAAGGAGCTTTAAATAAGATAGTTGCTTACGCATCATTAACTCACAGTCCAATTACTATCGAAATGGCAGAAAAGTCAATTAATGATATTGTACTTCAAAAAGAAAAAGTAATTTCTGCTGATTACATACAAGAAGTTGTTGCTAAATACTTTAATATTGATAAAAAAGATTTAGTATCTTCAAAAAAATCAAATGACATAGCTCATCCAAGACAAATTGCAATGTATTTATGTAGAACAATTGGACAAATGTCTTTTCCAAAAATTGGTGCTGATTTTGGTAATAGAGATCACACCACAGTTATGCATGCCGTAAATAAAATTGAAAAAGAGATAAAAGAAAAAACAAATACAAAATTAATTGTGGAAAGTGTGAAAAACATAATCCAAGAATCAAAATAATTTATATTAAAGGAAAACAAAGCAAAAATAAAAACATTGTTTTCCAAACATATTTTTTTACTAAAGAAGAGCTTTTAACTCTTACGGAATAGCTAAAAAGGTTTTCCACAACACCGTGTGAAAATCTTGTACAAATTCTGTTAATAACTCTTAATTCACAAATGATATTGAATAGTGTGGAAAAAAACGAAAATAATTCACAACCTTTTACACATACTTTTTCTTAGGGAAATAAAGGCTTTGAAAAGTTTTCCACCGAATCCACAACACCTAATACTAATACTACTATTTATATTATATTTATTTAAAGGAGATAAAAATGAAAATTATTTGTGAAAAAGAAAAAATCTTAAAAGGTATTAACTCCGTCATAAATGGTGTTGCTTCTAAAACAACAATGCCTGTATTAGAAGGAATATTACTTCAAACAAATGATAACGAATTAAAACTAACATCTTATGATTTAGAAATAGGAATTGAGTATATATTAGAAGCTAATGTAGAAGAACAAGGAAATACTGTTGTAAATGCAGTTATGTTTAGTGAAATTATAAAAAGATTACCTGCAACAGAAATAAAAATAACTATTAATGAAAATAACTTATTAGAAATAGAATGTGAAGGATCATTATATAAACTTGCTACAATGAATCCAGATGATTTTCCTGAATTACCAAAAATAAATGTAGATAATTCAATAGAAATAGAACAAACTACTTTAAAGAATATGATAAGAAAAACAATATTTGCTGTAAGTACAGAGGAAAATAGACCTATATTTACAGGATGTTTATTTGAAGTAAAAGAAAATAAATTAAATGTTGTTGCAGTTGATGGTTATAGATTAGCAGTAAAAACAAAAGAACTTATTAATAATGGAAATGATTTTAGTAGTGTTATTCCAGGTAAAACATTAAATGAAGTAAATAAGATAATTTCAGATTCATTTGATACTGTAAAAATAGGAATATCAAGAAATCAAGCATTATTTGAAATGGAAAATTGTAAAATAGTAACTAGATTATTAGATGGTGAATTTTTAAATTACTCTAATACTATTCCAAAAAATTGGGAAACAAGAGTAAAAGTAAATAAAAATAATATACAAAATTGCTTTGAGAGAATCTTATTAATTTCTGCATCTTCAATAGAAAGAGAGAAAAAGTATCCTGTAAAAATAAATATAGAAGTAGGAAAAGTAACTATTTCTTGTGCAAATCAAACAGGAGATGCAAAAGAAGAAATATATGTTGATACAGAAGGAAAAGAATTAGAAATAGGATTTAACCCAAGATTTTTCTTAGATGCATTAAAAGCTATTGATGATGAAGATGTTTATATAGAATTTGGAACAAACAGATCTCCATGTATAATTAAACCAGTTGAAGATGGAGATTACATATATATGATATTACCAATAAAAATGAAAGAATAAATCCACAAATTGATAACAAAATGTGGATAACACAAAGGAGATAAAAATGGAAGATAAATTAAAAGAAATTTATGAAAAAGTAACAGATGTCTTTTTTGGAATAACAAAGAAAATGGATGATATGTCTGAAAGGATTTTTGAAGAGACTGGAAAGAAAATAAACATAAAATTAATTGTTTTAGGTGTTATGCTTGTAATTTTTGTTATAATCTTTGTTAAGTCATTTTTAGGTTGGCTTTGGACTTTATTATAATAGGAAATAGAAAATGTATATAAAAGAAATAACATTAGAAAATTTTAGAAATTATGAAAAACAAAAAATAGAATTTAATGAGAATATAAATGTTATATATGGTAATAATGCTCAAGGAAAAACCAATATAATAGAGGCTATCTTTTTATGTTCTTATCGGAAAGTCTTATAGAGCAAAGAAAGATAAGGATTTAATAAATTTTAATTATGATAATAGTAATGTTGAAGTTTCATATAAAAAAGTAGATAGAGAAGGAAAAATTAGAGCCAATATAAATGATAAAAAAACTTTTTTTATTAATGATATAAAACAAAGTAAAATTAGTGATATTGTTGGAAAAATAAATGTAGTAATTTTTACTCCTGATGATATTGAAATAATAAAAGATGGGCCTCAAAGAAGAAGAAAATTCATAGATATGATGATTAGTTCTTTAAAACCTAATTATATTCATTTGTTGAATTTATATAATAAAACATTAGAACAAAGAAATAATTATTTAAGACAAATTAAGTATGAGAATAAAAATCCTAAGATGTTAGATATTTGGGATGAACAATTATCAGAATATTCTTATAATATTTATGAATATAGAAAAAAATATATAGAGAAGATATCAAAAAAGATAGAAGTTTTCCACAATTTGATAACAAAAAGTGGAAAAGAAAACATAAAAATAAAATACATTTCTAATAGTAAAAATAGAGAATCTTTTTTAGAAAATTTGAAAAAATCTAGAAATATTGATATAAATAGAGGTTTTACAGCAACTGGAGTTCACAGAGATGATTTTATGATTTATATAAATGAAAAGCCTGTTTCTATTTTTGGATCACAAGGACAACAACGAACAGCAACACTTACATTAAAGCTTTGTGAACTTGAAATATTTAAAGAGGAAATAAATGATACTCCAATATTATTATTGGATGACTTTATGTCTGAATTAGATGAGACAAGAAGAAAGAGTTTTTTAGAGAATATAAAAGGAAATCAAGTAATTATTACTTGTACAGATAAAATTGAATTAGATACAAATTTTACAGAATTTTTTGTTGAAAGCGGTATCTGTGTAAAAAAATAAAAGAAAGGATTTATATATGTATTTACATGTTGGAGATGAAAGATTAATACATAATAAGGATATAATTGGAATTTTTAATATTCAATATATAAGAAATACAAGAGAATATAAATCTATGTATAAAGATTTAGAAGAAAAAGGTAATCTAATTGATTTATCAGAAGGTGAAGGAAAATCTTTTATTTTAATTGAAAAAAATAATGAAAAAAAAGGATATATAGCAAAAATAGGTGCTAATACTATTTTAAAAAGACTTATATAAATTAGCAAAGAAAAGAAAGAGGGAGAAAAGATGGAAAAATTCGAACATGAGTATAATGCAGATCAAATACAAGTTTTAGAAGGGTTAGATCCAGTTAGAAAAAGACCAGGAATGTACATAGGAAGTGTATCTGTTAGAGGTTTACATCACTTGGTATATGAAATTGTAGATAATGCTGTTGATGAAGCTTTAGCTGGATACTGTAAAAATATAAAAGTTACAATAGAACCAGGAAATATAATTTGTGTTGAAGATGATGGAAGAGGAATACCAGTAGATAAACATGCTAAAACAGGATTATCAGCAGCAGAAACAGTTTATACAGTATTACATGCTGGTGGAAAATTTGGTGGAGATAGTGGATATAAAGTATCTGGTGGACTTCACGGAGTAGGTGCTTCTGTTGTTAATGCATTATCAGAATGGACAGAAGTAACAGTACAAAGAGATGGCGGAGTTTTCCAAATGAGTTTTGAAAGAGGAAATACAGTAAAGCATCTTGAAAGAATAGGAGATTCAGAAAAAACAGGAACAAGAGTTAGATTTTTAGCTGATGAGACAATTTTTGAAACTTTAGAGTATGAGTATAATGTATTAGAAAATAGATTTAGAGAAATGGCATTTTTAACAAAAGGATTAAATATAGAAATTGAAGATAAAAGGGAAGAAGTGCCAAAGAAAGCTAAATTCTGTTTTGAAGGTGGTTTAATTTCTTTTGTTGAATACTTAAATAAAGGGAAAGAACCATTAAATGCACCAATTTATATTGAAAAAGCTGGAGAATATCCAGTAGAAATTTCAATACAATATACAACAAGTTATTCTGAAAGTATATATACATTCGTTAATAATATTAATACAATTGAAGGTGGAACACATTTAGAAGGATTTAAAAGAGCATTAACAAAAGTATTTAATGATTATGCAAGATCTAAAAATATTCTAAAAGAAAAAGATTCTAACTTACAAGGTGATGATATAAGAGAAGGAATAACAGCAATAATTTCAGTAAAAGTTAAAGAACCTCAATTTGAAGGACAAACAAAAACAAAATTAGGAAATAGCGAAGTTGCAGGTATTGTTCAATCAATGGTTAATGAACATTTAAGTACATTTTTAGAAGAAAATCCAAATGTAGCAAAAGCAGTACTTGAAAAATGTATTAGTGCAGCAAGAGCAAGAGAAGCTGCTAGAAAAGCTAGAGAATTAGTAAGAAAGAAAAATTCATTAGAAACTTCAACATTACCAGGAAAATTAGCTGATTGTAGTAGTAAAATAGCAGATGAATGTGAAGTTTATATAGTTGAGGGAGATTCAGCAGGAGGAAGTGCAAAACAAGGAAGAGATAGAAAATTTCAAGCAATTCTTCCATTATGGGGAAAAATGCTTAATGTTGAAAAAGCAAGAGCTGATAAAATATATGGAAATGATAAATTAAATCCTGTAATTTTAGCTGTTGGTGCTGGAATTGGAAATGAATTTGATATAACAAAAATTAGATATGGAAAAGTAATTATAATGGCTGATGCTGATGTTGATGGAGCACATATTAGAACTCTTTTATTAACATTTTTCTTTAGATATATGAGACCATTAATAGAAAATGGAAATGTTTATTTAGCACAACCACCATTATTTAAGTTATCTAAAAAAGGAATGGAAGATATTTATTGTTATAAAGAAGAAGATTTAGATAGAGCATTTGTAGAATTAGCTGAAAAGGGAATTGCAAGAGAACAAGTTGGAATACAAAGATATAAAGGTTTAGGAGAAATGAATCCAGAACAATTATGGGAAACAACAATGAATCCTGAAACAAGAACATTAGTTAAAGTTACAATGGATGATGCTATATCAGCAGATAAAACATTCTCATTATTAATGGGAGATGAAGTTGAACCAAGAAGAGAATTTATAGAACAAAATGCGAAAAATGTAAAGAACTTAGACATATAATTATATAAAATGATAAAGCCATAAAGATATTATCTTTATGGCTTTTTATCATCGATAAAACTTATATTAACTTTCAGCTAAAACCTATATACATAATAGTTTGACCTATTGCATATTGCTATACAAAAAAGCCATATACCACATATATAAATCCGTTGCTAGATTGTTAATCCACTCTAAGAATCTATATTCATCCATAAAGGACTATAAATAAACCCTTTCAAATAAAAGAACAATCATGACTTCAAATATATTATATACTATATTAACCTCTTACAATTTAATAATAAATTTTTAAAGCTAATACAGCAAATAATATACTCTTTGTTTCCAACATAAGATACTAGAATGATCATTCAAATATCTTACATCTTCACTCGAACTCCAATTACTAATATTTAATTCTATATATAAAAACACGCGAGGCTTTTATATATACAAATTAAACACTAATAATTGAACTCTAAGTTAGGCTAATATAAATTTTATAATAGTATTATGATCAAATTTCAAGAAAATATTCAAAAAAATATTAGGAAAAATTTTACAATTTATAAAATAAAAAAGTATTGACAGCAATTAAAAATTGTTGTAATATATTAATCAATCAAAGGGGCGTGAAAATTAATTTTTTTCACGTTCTTTTTTTTGAAAGGAGAGGATAAAAATAAAAAAAGAAAAGAGTACGCAAGAATGGCTACCTTTTGATAAAATTTTAGAAAATGGAATTATTATTAGAGAAAAAGTATATATAA
>CAORJJ010000086.1 GCA_948517135.1 uncultured Clostridia bacterium
TTTTAATATTATATTTTATAAATAATTAAATTTTTGGAAAGGATTTTTTATATGAATACATTAAGACTAAACTCGAGAGGACCTGAAGTGGAACTCTTACAAAGCACATTATTAAAATTAGGTTTTTATAATGGTGCTATTGATGGTATTTTTGGATACCAAACCTTTTCAGCTGTACAAAGATTTCAAAGACAATTTGGTCTTCAAGTAGATGGAATAGTTGGAACAAATACTTGGAATGCTTTAATGCCATACATAAATGGTTACACAACATATACTATAAAAAGTGGAGATACTTTATATAATATTGCAAAAGAATATTCTACAACTGTTGATGCAATAATTTATGCAAATCCAAATATTGATGCTGATAATTTGTCAATTGGAGAAGAAATTATCATTCCATTTGGAAATGTTGTGCAAACAAATATTAGTTATACTTCACAAATTTTAAATTTGAATATTAATGCTTTAAAAGCAATCTATCCATTTTTAGAAGTATCAAGTATTGGTACTAGTGTTTTAGGTAGACCACTTAGAGCAATTAGATTTGGAAGTGGCCAAAAAGAAGTTTTATACTGTGCTGCAACACATGCAAACGAATGGATTACAAGTCCACTATTAATGAAGTTTCTAGAAGGTATTTCTAAAAGCTATGTAAATAATCTTAATATTTTTGGTGTAAATGCTCGTGAATTATTTAATAATGTATCTTTATATATTGTTCCAATGGTAAATCCTGATGGTGTTGATTTAGTTACTGGTTTCTTTTCAGAAAATTCCTGGGCATATACAAATGCAAAGAGAATTGCAAGCAGTTTCCCTGATATTCCATTTCCAAGTGGTTGGAAAGCTAATATAGAAGGGATTGACTTTCAAAAAGTCAATCCCATTTTTTCTTCTGTAATTATTGAGCAACAATAATTACAGCATTTTCAATTTTATTTTTTCAGGTCGACTTTAGTTTTCAATCTCCTGATTTTAACTTCCACTTTTTTGCGTTTTAGCTATACAGCTTTTCTTTTAGAATTTATAATTTCACTAATTTCTATAAATTCATCGAAGTTTTGACTAATAATATTTAATTTTGAAAAATTAAAATGAATATATATATTTTTATCTTTGTCTATTTCTATTTTTTTAATTAGTCTATATAAACTCATTTTAGTAATTTCTTCTTGACTTAAAAATTCTCTAATATAATTTTCACAGTCTTCATTTCCCATTTTTGAACATTCAATGTTCTGTCCTAAATCTTTAAGTTTCGTTTCCGCTTCCGCTTTTTGATTAATTAAACGATTTCTATCTTTTATAAAGCTTTCTGAATATCTTTTATAATCTTCATCTGTAATTATATCGTTCAATCTATCTTTGTAGATTTTGTCTATTTTTGAATTAATATCTTTTACTTCTCTGTCTATATCTTTAATGTCCTTTTGATATTTTTCTATAATGTCTGAGGTTTTTGATGTCAATTCTTCATATAGTTCATAGAATACAGATTCACTATGGTACATCTCACAAATTTGTTTTATAATATCAATCATTTTCTCTTCAAATTTGTAATAATTCATATTTAAAGCATAACAGCCTCTTGGCTTATGATCACTACAAGTTATGTAAGGTCTTTTTTGACTTTGTCTTTTAGCATTTTTCTTTAATACTATTTGCAATTTTCTACCACAATGTTTGCAATAAATTAGACCTCTAAGTAAATACTCATATTTCAATTTTGTATTTCTTCCTCTTGCATTTGCTACTACTTGTATTCTGTCAAACATATCTTTATCAATTATTGGCTCATGAGTATTATTTACTCTTATTCTTTCAGACTCATCAGTTTTTCTTGTTTTTTTCACTTTATAAGATATAACTGGAGTTTTGTTTTGTACTAAATTTCCTATATAAACTTCATTTCTTAACATATCCATTATAGCAACTTCACTCCACTGTTTCTCACAGGTTTCATCTTGCACTTTTCCAAATTGCCTATAACATCTTGGTGGTAAATAATGATTTTGATTTAAATATTTAACTATATTCACACTTCCAATTCCATTATCATACATTTCAAAAATTTTCTTTACTATATGAGAAACATTATAATCTATTGTTAGTTTGTTTTTTATACTTGGATGTCTTTTATAACCATAGGGAGGAGTACTACACATAAATTCACCATTTTTTTGTTTTTCTCTTAAAACACTTTTGACTTTTTTTGAAATATCTTTAGCATACATATCATTTAGTATTGCTTTAAATGGTGTTATGTCATTTGTACTCGAATCTATAAAAGTATCTATTCCGTCTAAAATTGAAACATATCTAACATGATTTTCTGGAAAAAAGTTTTCAATATAATATCCAGTTTGAATATAATCTCTTCCAAGTCTTGATAAATCTTTAGTAATAACCATATCAATTTTTTTAGACTTTATATCTTCAATCATTCTCATAAAAGAAGGTCTATTAAAAGTTGTACCAGACCAACCGTCATCTACATATTCTTCAGCGTAACTTAAATCACTCTCCCTTAAAAATCTTTCAATAATTTTTCGTTGGTTTCCTATACTTTCACTTTCTTGTTTGTCTCCATCGTCTCTTGAAAGTCTAATATAAGCACCAACCTTAAAGTTTGTTCTTGTGATGTTCATATCTTACCTTTCTACTAGTAATCATCACATGATTACATAGTAACACATTGCGACTTTGCTTTTCAAACACCTATGAAATTTTTTTATCTTTTTCTTTTATTTTTTCTTGAACATAATCCATAAATATTAGTCCTATAGTCTTTTCTACATCATTTTCATCATTTGAAAAACAACAGTAAATTTTAAAATCTTTCTTTTTTGTTTTGTTTTTGCACATTTAAATCCACCTCTCATAAAAATCCTATTCTCTTTAGGTAATTTTATGATTTATTTTCTTTACTACTATCTATAAAGTTCTTTATTACCGACCTTAATCTATCTACTGGAAAATCAAATAAAATACTTACACATTCAAAAGTTTTATTTAAACAATATTTAATCCAACTATTATTTTTCTTTATTTTAAAATACTCATCTTTAAGCTCATTATAATTATTTTCAAGTTTTTCCGCTCTTTCTAAAGTTTTCTCATTAATAACTTTTATTCTTGTATATTGTTTTGCTAAAGTATTAAATTTTCTAATTACTCTCTTATAATCTTCTTTTAATACTTGAATATTATCAGTTTCAATCTCTTTTTCATAATTTATAGCTTGTTTTTCAAATTCTTGAACTTCATAATTAGTTATTACTTTTAATTTCTCTATTGGTATATGCTCGTTTTTTTCAGTTTCACCTCTACTTAGTTCAAATCCTGCTCTTGTCATATACTTATAGAAATTGTTTTGTAAAACCTTATAACTATTTTTTCCTTGCCAAAATTCACTACAAGAAATTTTATCGATTACTTTTCCACTTTTTTTATCCATTTTGTGTATAACTGGAATAAAAACCAAGTGCATATGTGGAGTTGTTTCGTCCATATGTACTTTTGCAGAAATAATATATTGTTCTCCTAAGTTCTTAAATCCTGCAACAAATTTATATGCTGTTTCAAAATATCTTTTAGTTTCTTTTTCTCCAATTTCTTCAAAAAATTCTTTGCTCGAAGTTATAACATATTCACAAGCTACATTAGATATTTTCTTTAATCTTCCTTGCAAATTATACTCATTTTTTATCTCTCTAAATCTCTTACTATATGGTACATTACAAAGTTTTATTGAATAGTTATGTATTCTATTTAATTTATTTATATCTTTATTAGAATAGTTGGTATTTTTTCTCTCGTTATGCCTAAAAATTCCATTCAGTTGTCCTATTGTATATTTAGTATTTCTAATTATTGCATAACTCACATATCAACACCTATCTTTCATCACCTCTAGATTTATTCTCATAATATCTTGTTATTATAGCTACAGATTCTTGTAAGTTTTCTCTTAAAGATTCTCCAAGTGGTGTATCACAGTCTAGCCAGTCATGATAGAACTCTGTTAATAAATTCTTATGTTCTAGCATAATCTCTATTTCTTTATCATGTAAATCCATATTTACAATTTCATCTTTAAGCTCTTACTTAACAGTTATTTCATAAGCTCTTTCGATTATTTCTTCAGGTGTTTTTGTTTTCAGCACTTCACAAAATTCTTTAAATTCTTTTTCTAATTTCTCATTTAATTTTTCTATTTTTTCATTTTCCATATTCGTATATCTCCTTATTTTTTTATTTTGATTTTTCTTCGTAGAATTACTAATGTTTGACTCTATTTTTTTACTCTAATATCATAAGCAATTTTTTTGCTCTAACATACTAGAGGAAACAAGTTCCTCTGTATGATTAGGGGATTGCTCCCCTAATAACCCCTTAGTTGATTCTCTATAATAGAGAATCAACCTTATCTGCTAAAATCTTCTTTGTTTTCAAAAAGTTTTTTTAAAAACTTTTCGGCAAAATTCTCATTATATTTCTTCAAGCCTTTTTGATATTCCTGTAAATCTTTATTAAAAATTTTACTTAAATTTATTTTAACTTGTTCATCTTTTCTTATAATCTCAACTTGCTTTGTTTGTTCTTCTAGTTCTGTTACTGATATTATTCCTCTTTGGTATTTTTTATCTAATTCTTTGTTAATAGCATTTAATAAATCATCATTAATTTCTGTTAAATTTTTATTTTCCATATTATCTCCGTTCCTATTTAGTTATTATTTGATATATTGTTTTTTATATATTCCAAAATATCATTTTGAATTTTTAAAATTAGCTCTAAGCTTTGATCATCTTTTTTATTTTCATCATTTAGTTTAACTAATCTAATTTTTTCATAGATTTCTTTCTTCTTGTCCTTGCTGGGGACTTTTCCTTTCTTCTAGCCAATTTTTATATTTCTGATATTTAAATGCTCTTTTAGATAAATCATTTTTATAATATTCTATTTCATCTTTAGTTAAACTTTTAAAATCACCATGTTCATAGTCATCTCCAATTACAAAGAAATCTCCTGCAATATAGTCATAATCAAATACAACATTAGGTGGCATATTTAAAATCTTTCCTTCTTCGTTACAAATAATTAGCACATCTTCATATGGCACAACTTCTATTAATCCGCCAACTAGTTCTTGTTTAGCTTCTAACGAAGCATTAATAATCTTTACAACTGGATTTTCTCCAACCTTCTTATATAAAACTCTCATTTTTCCTCTTGGAACAGCGGAGTTTATAAGTTCTTCTTCATTATTCTTATTTTCTTGTGTATATTCTTCTTGAGCATCACTTATTTTTAAATCATCAAATAAATCTGATTTTGCTTTTAAATCTGACTTTTCATAAACATAGATTTTATCTGAATCATCCTTATAACATATACAGTCTTTTAAAATTCCACTTTCTTGAAATTTGACAGCTTTTTTATAAGTATCATTATCTTGTGTTGCAAAGAATACTCTCACACTTCCAGATTCTCTTGCTAAATTTCTAAAATATCCTTTTATTTGTGTTTCTTGCATATTCATAAAATGATTTGGAATATCTAAAATAAGTCTTACTTTTCCCATAGCATCTGTAAGTATTGCCGTTGAATAATCAGGACTATTTTTTATATGGTGCATTAAACTTACTAAATCATCTCTGCAAAGTATTTTTACATTATAAATACTTTTTTCTTTTAACTGTTTTGCCATATTCTTTAGTTTTCTTTTATTTATTTTTAAATAGTTTTCAGGAACAGCAACTCCTAACTTATCAATAGAAATCCAAGCATAACTTTCAGTATTCACTATTAGATGACCTTTAAATCCTATTACTTTTTTAGCAAAAAATTCAGTTGTTCTTAAATCATCTATTGAAGATTTTGCATTCTCGCTTGGGTGATTATGTACAAGATAATAATTATCCGCTTCTAGTCTATTCATTCTATCCAAAATTTTATAAATACATCTTTCTACATTTACTCGTCCTTGTTTATCTCTTTTAAAAATCTGCACTAAACTTGGAGTTCTTGAACTTATAGATTCATAACCTACAATTCGATTACCTTTTAAATAAATAATTCTAAAAGTTTCATATCGTAAATCTCTAAAAATACTTGAGATTTCTACTAAATCATCTTTTGAATTTACTAATCTATGATTTAAGTTAATATATGATTTTTTCTTTAGTGATTCTTCTAATCTTCTGTAAATTACTCTTGCATTTTTCATTAGCAATCACCAGCTTTCTTGTCATCATTTTCGTTATTTTCTTCTGATTGCCTTTTTAAGTAAATTTGATAAACTTGTATATCTAACATTTTTTGTACTTTCTCATCATCTAAGCTAACTACATCATCTGCAAATACACAGTCTACTTTTTGTATTTTCTTAATCTTATCTTTTGTTTTTTTCTTATCAAAATATTTCATGTTTTCGCTCCTTAAAATATTTTGATTTCCGGAAATCTATTTTTGCTTAAGCTTGATTTAATGATACTCTGAATCTTAACTTTAAAGTGTTTTTGTAAGAAAAGTAATTAAAATATAAGAAATAAAACTAATTTGTAAGATTTTGTAAGAAATTTTAATCAGATTCAACTTTTAAAAGCATATTGAAATAAATATTTTCAAATCTTTTATAAGATTTTCGACATTATTTTATATAACGAAAAAAATCCTCTGACATATAGCTTATAAACTATATCTCAAAGGATTCTTATATTTTAGTTATTAGTCTTCTTTATATTCAAATTCTTCTATTCTACTTATATCAGCTTGCCAAATATTATTTTTTAATATTACTTCTTTTTCTTCCTCTGTAAGTAATAACATATCCAACATTTCATCAGTAAAAATTAAATCTTTCTTTGATACTAAACATTTCTTTATATTCGGAATATACTCGCCATTAGTACACATCATCATTCCTATAACAATATCTTCTGTACCACCCGAAATATTTAATATAATTTGATTAGTTTCTAATCTTGGATAATTTGCTTTAAAATTTTCCGTTCTAATTGTTGCAATATAATTATCTGCTACCATACTTCCAATTAAAATTGTTTTCTTTGTTTTATAATCAGATATTCGTACTTCAATAAAATCATTTTTTTCGTTTAGTTCAATAAGAAATTTGAATTTTCCTAATTTTTTCTTTCCCACAAAACCTTGATAATATAAATATAATTTATTTGTTTTAAATGGATTTTTACTAGTATCTATATTAATAATATTACTGCTTTCATCACTATATAAATCTCCATTATAAATGTCTAAAACTTCACATAATTTACTTAATACCTTAGCATTAGGTATTACTTCTCCTCTTTCATATCTACCAACTGTTGTAGAACTTTTGCCAATTTTTTTACCAACATATTCTAAAGATATTTCTTTTTTTAGTCTTGCAAATCTCAATTTATTTCCAAATTCTATTTTATTAAACTGTTTCATAATCTTACTCCTTTAATAAAATATACACATTTAATTATACCATAAATTTACATAATATTCAATTTATGGTATAATTAAGGTAACTAAATATAGTATCCGAATGGCTTTTTATAACTTAATTATAAATCCATTCCACAAGCAATGCTTGATGATCAATTATTAATCGGGCATTGCGAGTGCCTGGTTTATTATATTTCGAGTTGTTTCTCGTTATATATTTGATATTGATGTTTACTTGATAGAATCTATAATGAGAGGACAACAACAAATGAAACAATCAATTTATTTAGGCGGACGGAACACCAGGTATGCCGATTTTATAGTCATTCGTGACTTTAGGGGAAAGAATTTTCCCCTTATCTCTTAAAAAATAATTGATATTTATATAGATTTATCTTATAATTTAGTTAATTATTCTAAGTTACTCGCAATAATTTAGATTAATTATAGTTTTAAATTTAATTTTAAAACAAGAAAACACGGGAACTTTTATTTGTTGTTGTCCCCCGTGTTTTTCTTTTTATACTATAGTGCATAATATGCACTATTTTTATTTTTTTACATTTTTCATTTAAAATTTTAATAATTTTTGCTCAACTTCCTAT
>CAORJJ010000087.1 GCA_948517135.1 uncultured Clostridia bacterium
GCTTACGGTCAAGTTAGTTTTAAACTGCTCCACCCCAACTATTGACAAAGAACCATTAAAAAAGCTTATTTTTTGGTACATCCAGGGACACATTAAAGTCCCAAAATACTGAAAAATAAACTTTCGATGGAGCGGGTAGCGAGAATCGAACTCGCGCTATCAGGTCGGAAGCATGACATTCTACCACTAAATTATACCCGCAAAATATTATATAATCTATTATACACAAATTATTATTTTTTTGCAAGAAAAAAGCCATCATACTAGACAATTTCTAATACAATGACAATTTATTGGAGCAGGTAGCGGGAATCGAACCCGCATAGCCAGCTTGGAAGGCTGGAATTCTACCATTGAACTACACCTGCATTATTTCCTCTGACAAGTATAAATTATAAAGTATTAGATTATATTTGTCAAGAGAAAATTTATAATTTTTTTAAATTAATAAATATTTTTTAAATCAACACCCTCTTCATCACACACTCTATTATTTCTCGATTTTATATTGTTAACTTCACAATATTTATTCTTAAATTCATCTTCCTTTTTTAATAAACTTCTCATATCTACTAAAAATTTTCTATATGTTTTATCTTCAAAGAACATATTTTCAGGATTATCTTCACTATACTTTTTTGATAATCTTTTTATAGTATAATCCAAATATTCTTCAATATTCATTTCTGAAGTTCTTTCTTTTGCTACAAAAAAACTTCTAATAAAAACAATTTCTATTCTTGTATTTCTATCAGCAGAAGAAATCAATTTACCATATATACTTCTTGGTTCATCTTCTTTAGATGAACGATGATCTTCAATTGCCTCTTTTATAATTAATCTCTGATTATCATTAAAAAACTTTTTCATATTTTCATCTGTCATAAACCTTTGAGCGGCAATTTTTTCATGTATTTTATGATCTTCATATTTTCCTAAATCATGACATGCTGCAATTGTATACATTATATTACTATCTAAATCTAATTTGAATATATTATTTAACTCAAATGTCCTTCTTATAACCTCCATTATATGTATAATTCCATGAGCTTTATCATTTAGTTCATATTGTTGAAATATATTTTGAGAAATATATTCTTTTAATTCATTATTAACATTTTTTGTATAATTATCAATTTCTTTAAAAAGTTGTTTTGAATAATTCATCTAATTTCCCTCTCCTTTACAATACGATTATAATATAACTAAAGAAAAAAAACAAACAAGCACTTGGAAATTCTCCAAGTGCCTATTTATGACATTACATGAGTCCTTTAAGTACTCCATTTATCTTAGTTTGAGCAAGTTCAATTTTCTGCTTGTCACTAAGTTTTGGAAGAAGTCTACTAGTTGCATCTTTGAAATAGCGTTGAACCACATCGCTTCTCATATTGAAATTTTTAGTATTTTTGCAAACTGCTATAAGTGCCTCATATACAATATTAGGATTAATTAGAATAGCTCTATTTGAGGCAAAATTATTGGCTTCTGCCATTCTTACTTGCTGTTCAACAGTAAGCTCTGTTCTTCTTGTAGCTCTCTCAAACCAAGTCCAAACATCCTGACAATCCAAATTCATAGTTCCTGGTGATTCTGAGATTGCAGCAAGAGTTTCACCTTTAAGTTCTTCACTTAATAGTAATGCTCTTAAAATTGCAAAATTTTTTGATTCAACCATTTTCAATTGCTGTTTTTCTGAAGGTTTACTTCTTTTTACTGCATCAAGATACCACCTTCTTACAGTATCACTATCCAAATTCATAGATCCAGGATTTCTGCAAAGTTCAACTAATCCAGTAGCGGTTAAATCTTTCTTTAAAATCATTGCTCTTTTTATTACGAAATTTTTCCCATTTTGTGAAATTCTTTTCTCTTGTTTTGGAGTTAATTTGGTACGATTTATCGCATCTATAAACCATCTTTCGACTGTGGAACTATTAAAATTAAAAGTTGATGGTTTTTCACAAATTATAGTAAGTGCTTCACCACACAAATTAGGAAAATTCAACAGATACTTTTGAGCTTCAAAATCCTTTGTTTCAGCCATTGCAATTTGCACTGCTTCTGACGAATTCTGTGACATTACATATTCAGCTTCCAAGTTAGACTCTACTTTTTGAGCAAGAATAATAGCATCTCCATCTGCCATTTGAAAATCTTGCTTTTTACTTCCTTTATCTGTCACATCATCCCGATTTTCCTCATCCTCATTATCTTCTAAATAAAAATCCAGTTCGCTTTTGTTTTGGTTTTTAGAAAATAATTTCAGTAATAATACAGCCAACAGATAAATAAAAACTACTATTAAAGCTTTCATCATGTAAATTTCCTCCATTATGTTAACAGTTTCTATATGTAAACTGGCGTCACCCAGATTATAAGGAAATTAATTCTATTTAATTTATTACCTTTTTATTATATCCAACTTTACATAAAATGTCAATTTATTTATAAAATCTTAATGATAATTACAAAATACAAAACTTTACTAAATCGTCCACATATTTGTTTCGACACGCCGATTTTGTTGTACAAAATCGTGTGCAAAAATTAGCGAAGCTTTTATTTAGTAGGAAAGTGCTCTGCGCTTCCTACTAAATAAAAAAATGAAATTTAAGGATTAACCTTAAATTTCATTTTGCAAATTATTCTTTATCTTCTTTTTTTGTTTCTTCTGCTTTAACTTCTTCAGCTTTTACTGCTTCAACAGCTTCTGCAACATCAGCTTCTGTTGCTGTTTCTTCAGCTACTGATTCACCTGGAACAACTTCTTCTTTAATAATGATTTCTCTATCTTCAATTCTTGCTCCTATTTTTTCTTTAGTTTTAGCAGCTTTACCAACTCTATCTCTTAAATAATAAAGTTTAGCACGTCTTGCTTTACCAACTCTAACTACTTCAACTTTTTCAACCATTGGTGAATGTACTAAGAATGTTTTTTCAACACCAACACCATAAGAGATTCTTCTTACTGTGAATGTTGCATTTACTCCTCCACCTTGTTTCTTTATAATAATTCCTTCGAAAACTTGGATTCTTTCTTTGTTTCCTTCTTTTATTCTAACATGAACTCTTACTGTATTACCAATACGTAATTCAGGTATTTTATTTTTTAATTGTTCATGCTCAATAGATTTTAAAATATCCATTTTCTTTCCTCCTTCTTTCAATAATGGATGTGACTAGTTTCACTTTTTATTTTTTAATTCTTCTAAATATTTCATTTCTTCAGTTGTTAATTGAACTTTTTCTAAAAGTTCTGGCCTTTTTATGTAGGTTATTTCAATAGCTTTTTTCCTGCGCCATTTATCAATATTTCCATGATGACCTGATTGTAAAACTTCTGGAACTTTCATTCCTTCGAATTCTTCTGGTCTTGTATATTGAGGATACTCTAAAAGTCCGACTTGAAAAGCTTTCTTCAAGAGTTGAACCCGCAGTTAGAACACCACTTATATACCTTGATACACTATCAATTAATACCATTGCTGGTATTTCACCACCAGTTAAAACATAATCTCCAATTGAAATTTCTTCATCTACGATTTTGTCTATAACTCTTTGGTCTATGCCCTCATAGTGTCCACACAATAATATTAAATGTTCTTCTTTTGCTAATTCTTCAACCTTACTTTGACAAAGTTTTTTACCTTGTGGTGATAAATAAATAACTTTAGCATTTTCATCTTTTACAGATTTAAAGCTATCATATACAACATCTGGACGAATTAACATTCCTGCTCCTCCACCATATACTGTATCATCAACTTTTTTATGTTTGTCCTTTGAGAAATCTCTAATATTTATTAAATTTATTTCTAATAAATTTTCTCGAGTTGCTCTTCCTATAACACTTTGTTTTATAGGTTCAAACATCTCTGGAAAAAGAGTTAATACATCAAATTTCATATTTTAAAGCCCTTCTATTAGGTTAACTATTATTTTACCATTTTCAATATCTATAATTTTAATTACTTCATCAATTCCTGGTAAAAGTTTTTGTTTTCCAAGTTCATCTTTTACAACATAAACATCATTACTTCCAGTTGAAAAAATATCATCAACTTTTCCTAAATACTCATTAGATTCTGTGAATACATCTAAACCAATTAAATCCGCAATATAATATACACCTTCTGGAAGATCCCCAAAAATATCTCTATCTACAACGATATAAGAATTTCTAAGTTTTTCTGCTTCTTCAATTGTATCTATATTTTTGAATTTTATTATAACTTGATTTTTATTGTATCCTACTTTTTCTATTTCATATTCTTTTAAGTTACCTTTTTGTTTTATAAAAACTTTTGGCATTCTTTCAAATTTAGTATTGTCATCTGTAAAAGAATTAACTTTTACTTCACCTTTTAGCCCTTTAACATTTACAATTTGACCTAATTCTAAATATTTATTCATATTTATCAACACCTAATCAAGAAATTCAACATTAACTTTTTTATGTTCTTTTGTAGCCACAGCTTTAATTATTGCTCTTATAGCTTTAGCCATTTTTCCTTGTCTTCCAATAACTTTGCCCATATCATCTTTGGCTACTTTTACTTCATAGCAAATAGATTTAGCTTCTTTTTTTTCTGTAATAGATACTTCATCAGGATTATCTACTAAATTTTTAATTAATACTTCAAGTACATCTTTCATTTTCTCAAATCCTTTCTTCGCTTCTCTATTTAACTAGAAATGCGATTCTTTTATTAAAATATCTCTTACTATTTAGATGCTTTTTCGATTAAAGCTTTTACTGTATCTGTTGGTTTTGCACCGTTTTTAATCCATGTAGCAACTTTTTCATTATCTAAAACGATTGTTGCAGGATTTGTCATAGGATCATATGAACCTATTTTTTCAACGATTTTTCCATCTCTTGGAGATCTAGAATCAGCTACTACTATATGATAGAAAGGAGCTTTTTTCTTTCCAACTCTTTGTAATCTTATTTTTACCATTATAAATTCACCTCCTGAAAATATTTATAATTTATAAATTTAAAAATTTAAAAACTAATTAATTAAAACTTCAAATTGTTTAAGTCATCCATATTCATGTTCATATTTTTCATCATTTTCTTCATCATGCCTTTATTTGAAGTCATTTCTTTCATCATTTTTTGTGTCATTTCGAAAGATTTCATAAATTTATTTATTTGTTCAACTGATGTTCCACTACCTTTTGCAATTCTTAAACGTCTACTTCCATTTAATACTTTGGGATTTCTTCTTTCTTCTTTTGTCATGGAACAAATAATTGCTTCTATTCTTAAAAATTCTTTATCATCTACTTCAACATCTTTTAATTTATTGCCTAAACCTGGTATCATTTTTAAAATTGATGAAAAAGATCCCATCTTTTTCATTTGTCTTAATTGACCTAAGTAGTCATCTAAATCAAAACTTTGCTTTTTCAATTTTTGCTCTAACTTTTGAGCTTCTTCTAAATCAAATGTTTCTTCTGCTTTTTCAATGATTGAAAGTACATCACCCATTCCTAAAATTCTTGATGCCATTCTTTCTGGATGAAACACTTCAATATCAGATAATTTCTCACCAGTTGCCACAAATTTAATTGGTCTTCCTGTAATTTTCTTTACTGATAGTGCAGCTCCACCTCTTGTATCTCCATCAAGCTTTGTAAGAACTATACCATCAATTCCTAAGTCTTTATTGAAAGTATCTGCAATGTTTACTGCATCTTGACCTGTCATTGAATCTACTACTAATAGTATTTCATGTGGTTTTACATTTGATTTTAAATCTTTTAATTCTTGCATTAACGCTTCATCAATTTGAAGACGTCCAGCAGTATCTATGATTATAACATCATTCAATTTTGATATTGCAACATTCATAGCTTGTTTTGCAATTATATTTACATCATTTGTATTTTCATTTGTATATACTGGTATATCTAATTGCTTACCAACAACTTCTAATTGCTTTATAGCTGCTGGTCTGTAAACATCACAAGCTACTAATAAAGGTTTCTTACCTTGTTTTCTTATAATATTTGCAAGTTTTCCTGCTGTTGTTGTTTTACCAGAACCTTGAAGACCAACTAACATTATAACTGTTGGTGGATTTGGAGTAAAATTAATTTTAGATTCTTCTCCTCCAAGTAATGAAACCATTTCATCTTTTACTATTTTTATAACTTGTTGACCTGGTGTAAGAGACTTCAAAACATCTTGCCCTAAAGCTTTTTCTTGAATTGTTGCTACAAATTCTTTAACAATTTTGTAGTTAACATCAGCTTCAAGTAATGCAAGTTTAACTTCTCTTAAAACTTCTTTCAAGTCATCTTCAGTTATTCTAGCTTTTCCTTTTAGCTTTCTTGTAATTTCTTGTAATCTAGATGAAAGTCCTTCAAAAGCCATTACTTATCCTCCTATTCGTAACACAAATTTAATTCTTTAGTTTATCTTCAATAGTCTGAAGTGATTTTTTTATATCTTTATCAGATACTTTATTTTTTAAATTTTCTATATCTTTTAAAGCTGAATTAATTTTGTTTTGTGATATTAAATTTTTTTCCATTATTTTTAGGTTTTCTTCATATTCTAATAAATTGTTTTCGCCTTTTTTTAGATTATCTCTAACAGCTTGCCTTGTAATTTTTTCGTTTTCAGCAATTTCTGATTGAGAAAAATCATTATTATAGTAGTCATTTAAAAGATTGTATTGTTTTTCTGTTAAAAGCTTTCCATATATGTCTAATAGAATACTCATCTTAATATTTTTATCCATTTGACCACCTCTATATTTGTAATGCTAATATACTTTACAACATTTCAAGGCATTTGTCAATAGATTTAAAGAAAAAAAGCTTACTTTTCTTAATTATTGTAAGCTTTTTTTACAATCCTATATCTCCCATATTCATTTTTATCACTATCTTTTGTTATCTCATTCTCAGAAGTAATTAAATCATATACTCCATAAACATTTCCAGTTGAAGAATATTGTGTATTTTTTATATAGTCTATTTCATTTACTCCACCACCAGCATAATGAACTAAGTCATTAGAAATTATTATACTTGCTGAATCTGCTAACAACATAACTGCATTCTTTTCATTTTCTGACATTATATCATTAATGTGATTTTTAGCAGATACAACACTTAAAGTCTGTGATGGCTTTACTGAAATATTTCCATCTGATTCTTCATTTACTTGAAATTTAGAAATCCAAAATCCTGTTATATCATTTGAAATAAATGATTTTTGTAATTTGTAATCTGATAAAATTCTATTTCTTGTCGTTTTATTTTCTAAATTATATGTATATTCAATCATTGTTTTATTATCTGCAATATTATAAACATATCTTGGAATCCAAACCCAATAATTGCCATCTTCAGTTTTGGCATTTGCAAACTTTAAAGTTTTATTTGCATAGTCGTACCAATTAGGATTATTTTCATCATAGGAAATAATTTCATTTCCTTCATCATCCCAATATATAGCAAACATGCCATTTTCAAGTTTAGGTGGATTACATAGTTCTATTTGAATTTCTACCATTTTATATTGTACATGATTTGTATCCTCTATAAAAAAATTATATATTCCTGATTTATTTATAGTAAAATATACTGAATTTTCTTCTCTTATATATACATAATCTTGAAAGTCTGTGCATTTTTTTCTAGTTTCATTTTCATCAATATAATAGTATACTTCTGATATTTTAGGAGCTTCTTCACTATTAAATGATACCTTTATTCTTTTTGATAGTCCATTATTCTCAACAATTTCAGCAGTAGTCATTAATTGATTTTCAAATATACTTTTATTTAGTTTATTACCAATTTCACTATCATATTGTCTATATATAATTCTATTTTTTATATCTTTCACACCATTTTTTTCTATGATATTTCCTGTATAAAAATTGACAATTACATTTAAGTTTGTATCAATTTTAA
>CAORJJ010000088.1 GCA_948517135.1 uncultured Clostridia bacterium
TTTAACTTTTAAAATTACTTTAAATATAATTCCTTCTTCTAATACATAATTATTACTTTCTGTTACAAATCTAAAGTTATTATCATTAAATGAATTCTTATCTAAATTCCAACTATTTTGTCCTAAAATATCTATCATTTCTATTTTTTCTTTGTCATATTCAAACTTTCCTGTTAATGCCATTAAACCTTTTTTGAAATTCTTCATGTTATTTAAATTTACACTTACTTCAAATTGATCTCCTGGATTTAATGTTTCTTTTGAAGATTCTAAACTCACTTCAAAAGTTGGAGTAGTTGGTTCTACTGGAATATCTGGATTTTCTTCAGTTTCAATCCATGTAACATTTGCAGTAGCCATTCCTTCATTTCCTGCTTCATCTCTAAATTCGAATGTATATTCACCATTTTCTGTAAATGTATGTGTGTTTCCACCTTCTACTGTTACGTTTTCTTTATCAAATGTAATAGTTGCTATTACTGGTTCTGTTGTTTCAGACTCTGTACTATATGTGATTGTTGCTACTGGTAAAGTCTTATCTATCCATGTAACTTCTGCTGTTGCTGTTCCCTTATTTCCAGCTTTATCTACAAATTCAAATGTAAATGTTCCATTTTCTGTAAATGTATATGTGTCTTTTCCATCATTATTCGTTATTTCTATTTCTTCACTTACATTTCCTAAAGTTGCAATTACTTCTCCATTTGTTTTGTCTGTAGCATCATATGAAATTGTTGCTGTTGGAGCTATTTTATCTATACAAGTTACATTTGCTGTTACTGTTCCTTTATTTCCTGCTCTATCTGAAAATTCAAATGTGAAACTTCCGTTTTCTTCAAATATATATGAACTATTTCCATTATTATTTAGTATTGTTATTTCATCTTCTTTTTCATTTTCAAAAACTACTGTTGCAGTTACATTACTATTTGTTGGTAATATTGTACTGTATACCAATAATGGTTCTGGTACTACTTTATCTATCCATGTAACTTTTGCTATTACAACACCTTCATTCCCTGCTGGTCCTGTAAATTTGAAAGTATATTCTCCATTTTCTGTAAATGTATGTGTATCACCACCTTCTACTACTACATTTTCTTTATCAAAAGTAACCGTTGCTGTTACATCTTGATTTGTTAGTTCATTTATATCATATGTAATAGTTGCTACTGGTAAAGTTTTATCTATCCATGTTACTCTAGCTGTTGCTGTTCCTATATTTCCAGCTTCATCTACAAATTCGAAAACAAATTCTGCATTATCTGAAAATGTATATGTATTATTTCCATCATTGTTTGTGATTGTTACATTACTTTCATCAAAATTTATTGTTGCTATTACTTCTTGATTTGTTGCTTCTTGAGTACTATATGTTATTATTGCTTTTGGAACTTTTTTATCTATCCAATCTACTTTTGCTTTTGCTGTTCCTTTATTTCCTAAACTGTTTACAAATTCAAATGTAAATTCTCCATTTTCTTCAAATGTATATGTATTATTTCCATTATTATTTGTTATTGTAATATCATCACTTTCTGTTTCTAAAGTTGCAACTACATTTCTATTTGTTTTTTCTTCAATATCATATTTTACAGTAGCTTTTGGAATTGTATTATCTATCCAATCCACTCTCGCCGTAGCTACACCTGAATTTCCATATGGTCCAACAAATTCAAATATGAATTCTCCATTTTCTTCAAATGTATATGTGTTTTTTCCATCATTATTTGTAACTCTTGTTCCTTCTCTATCAAATGTTATTGTTACTGTTACAGGTTTATTTGTTGTTTCTGTTATATCATACGTTAATGTTACATTTGGTAATGTTTTACATATCCAGTCTACTCTTGCAGTCGCTGTTCCTTCATTTCCATAAGGTCCTCTAAACTCAAAAGTAAATTCTCCATTTTCTTCAAATGTATATGTGTTTTCTCCATTATTGTTTAATATTGTAACATTCTCTCTATCAAATGTTACTGTTACTGTTACATCTTGATTTGTTGGATCTGTTATGTCATAAGTAAATGTTGCATTTGGTAATGTTTTACATATCCAATCAACTGTTGCTGTCGCTGTTCCCTTATTTCCTTCACTATCTTCAAATTCAAATGTAAATGTTCCATTTTCTGTAAATGTATATGTTGTTTTTCCATCATTATTTAATACTGTTATTTCTGTACTTGGATTTACTAATTTAGCAACAACATCTCCATTTGTTAATGTTTCAATATCATATTCTATTTCTGCTGTTGGAACTACTACCTCTTTTTTAGTTATATCTTCATAGAAATTAAACATTCTAGCACCAACATGTCTTTTAGCACCTGTGTAAGATGTTTCTACTCCAATAATTTTTACATATCTAACTTTAACTGATTCATCAAAATCTACTGTTTTTGTTGTTTGATTGTTTGCCCATGTTACTTCTTTTATTTCTGTAAAGTTTTCTCCATCCATACTTCCTAAGATTTTTCCTGTAAGTATTTTTCCATTTTCACTATGAGGTACATAATCCATTGCACTTAAATAGATTGCTGAATCAAATTTTATTACTATATATTTTTCATTATCTGTACCAGCTGCTGAATTTAACCATCTTGTATTATAATTACCATCTATTGCATTTACTGCTGCTCCATTTTGTCCTTTATCCTCTGCTGAAACTTCTGCTACTGATAAATGTGATACTGGTACATATTTTCTTGTATCTTCTTGGTTATCTGCTGTAAATTGAAATTCTACTGGATCACTAGCTGCAAAAATTCCTTTTGCTTTTGTTCTTATTAAAAGTTTTTTATATCCTTTAACTATTGGTTCTTGTTCTGTAAAACTAATCCACTCATTATTTATGTTTCTTCCTTGTATATTATCTATAGTCTTCCACTCAAGATTTTCTTGATTATTTACTCCTATTAATCTATTTTCTAAGTCATTCAAATATGCAGTAATAGTAGGAGTACTATACTTTTGAATGTTAATACTATATTCTTTATCGCTATTTTCCAAGCGAATTAGTATTTTATCCTCTACATTTAATTGCTCTATTTCAATTAATGTTAATTGATGTATATCTTCAGTTACTTCTTTCCAATTTTCTCCTGAGTCTAAACTATAACTCCATTTTGAACCTTTAAATTCATCTGTTAAAATTATTTTTCCACTATTTTCTCCATCAAATGCGAAATCTGCTACTTTCTTTACAGTTGTATCTTCATATAAATTTACCATTGCAATAGCTGCAAATATACCATAACCTTCGACTTCTATTTTTACATATTGTCCATATACGCTTTCATTAAATCTAATTTTCTTGAATTCTTCGTTTTGTTCGCAATTTTCTATTCTTCCAGCTTCTATCCAATCCATACCATTTTCACTTACATATACAATCGCATTTTTTATATAACAAGGATCATCTGGTTTATATAACTTTTGAGTAAATTCTAGTGCAGATATACTCTTAGGTTCATCAAGTTTTATACTAACAAATGCTTTAGAACCAACTATTGAGTATCTAAAGTCTGTATGCCATAATGTATTAATATTTCCATCAATTACATTTTCAGCATAAAATGGTCTAGTAGCATCTATTGATTGTGATGATCTATCATGAATTGATAAATGGCTTATTGATATATATTTTTCTGTATCTGTATCGCTATCTTCAGTAAATTGATATTCTAATACTTCACTTGCTGTATAAATACCTGTTGCTTTTGCTCTAACAAAAAGCTTTTTATTTCCTTCAACTATTGGTTCTTCTTCTGAATAAGACTTCCAAGTTGTATCTTCTTCATATTTCCATTCAAGAATATCTTTATTAGATATTCCAATTAGTTTATTCTCTAAGTCATTTACATATGGTGTAATATTAGGAACTTCTCCTTTTTTTATGTTAATAGTATATATAGCTTCATTTCCTTCAAATTTAATTTTTATTTTATCATTTTCATTAATTTGGTTCATCTCTTCTGTTGTTAATTGATGTACATCTCCTGTTCCATCTTTCCAAGTTGTACCTGAATCAAAACTATATTTCCAATTTAAAGTTTTATATTCATCTAATAAGGCTATCTTTCCACCATTTTCTCCATCAAATGAATAAGTTCCTACTATTTCTACTGCTTTGTTTTCATATAAATTGAACATTGCTGCTACCATAAAACTATTACTTGCTGATGCAGCTTGTGTTTTCTTACCTACAATTTTAATATATTTAGCTTTAGTAGGTTCAAAATCTACACTTTTCATTGAAACATCATTTGTATTTGCATATCTCCAATCTGTTCCAGATACTACTTCTGTCCAATTCTCCCCATCCATACTTGTTAAAATTTGAGCACTTTCTATTTTACCATTGCCTCCTGCAAGTGGTAAATATTCTAATGAAGTTAAATTTTTAGGTTCATCTAATTGAATAACAATAAATTTATTTCTATCACTACCATCCCATGCTGAATGCCAATTTGTATTTGGATTAGCATCAATAGCATTTCTTGCATGTCTTCCTTGAGCAGTAGCTTCTGATGAAACTGCATTAATTGATAAATGAGATACTGGAATATATTTTCTTGTATCTGGTTGATTATCTTCTGTAAAATTGTAAGTTCTGCTATTTGTACTTGCTAAATATGTTCCTGTTGCACCTACTCTGACTATTACTGTCTTATTTCCTGTTAAATCAGGTGTTTCATCACTATATGAAGTCCATTTATCAGTTTCGTTATATTTCCACTGCATTGCAGGAGTTGCAGCAATTAATCTATTTTCTAAATCATTTGCATATAACGTTCTTGGTAATCCTGCTGATTCTTGAATATCTATTTTGTATAAGTTTTCCTCACTATAATTTACACCAACTATGTGAATGTATATATCGTTTTCAGCTGTAATTGATGCAATTTCTTCTGGTGTTAATAACAATTTATGTTCTTCACTTCCATCAAATGCAACTTCATGCCAGTGTTCTAATCCACCTTGTGGATTTCCATCTATACAATAATCCCAACGAACTCCGTTTCCATCAAAACGACTAGATAACACTATTTTGTTAGCATCATTTCCATCAAATGAGAAACTTGCAATTGATGTATCTAATGAACCAAGTATATGGTTAGCTTCTAATCTTGTAAGAGATGGTTGATATACTGTATAACTATCTGCTGTATTATTAGGAGTAGCTTTTGCTTCATTTAATATTCTTGTTTGTAAAAGTGTAAATCTATACGAATTTTCAACACTTACCATTTTGGGTTTAATTAAATTTGTTAAATGATACATTGGTAATGGAAAATATTTTAAAGATTCTGCCATCTCTTCTGCTAAGTAATAGAAATCATCTTCTGTTTTTTCTGCATTTGCACAATATGCACTATATAATCCATACCATGCATCTATATTTATTGGTTGTACTTCTAATGCTTTTCTATAAATTTCTTCTTGTTTAACAGGGTCTCCTTCATATATTTTTGCTTCCATTATAATTTTTTGACAGTTTTCTAATGTTTCTTGTTGATTCATTGCTTCTTGAGCTAATGCTATATATACAACAGAATATCCTCTACTATAACTTGCATTCCCCCAACCTAAAGGTAATCTTTCACCTTTTTCAGATAATGTCCAACCACTTACGTCATTATCAATTCCCCAATAACCTTTACCATTTGAATCTTGTGTGTAATATAGTAATGCTGCGTGACCTGGTTGACCAATAACTGCTGATGCTATTCCATGTACACCACGAATACAGTGACCTGATTTTGATATACCACCACAAACGCATCCTGTTCCAAATTTATTTCTAAAGTTCATCCATAATTTATTTAATCTATAATTTAATGTTCCTCTTGATATACCATAGTCATCTAATGTTTTACCATTAACGCTAAATAATTGATTAAAGTAATCACGGTTTTCTTCAGAATAATATATTGGATTTCCATAATTTGGCCATACATATGATATATAAGAGTGAGGTGTTAATAATCCCCATGCATTATTTGGTGTTTTATCAATTTTGGCTTGTGTATATTCATTAAGCCATACTATTGATTCGTCATCTAGTAATGTATTCATTACATAACGCATTTCTTCTATAGTATAAGTTTCAAACCAAGGTGTAATGTCAACTGTCGATGTTACTCTAAATTTACCTTGATTATACATTTCTTTATAAATTCTATAACGTACAACACTATCAGATTGATTTTCTACTGCTGAAGGTTGCATCCATAATGCAACTTGTGCAGAGTGTGTTAATGAAAGTGTTATCGCCATTCTTTTATATAAATCACCTTTTGTAATAGGTGCATTTGGTCTTCTATTATGTAATCTTCTAATACCTTCTTCTGATATTGGTTCTGTAATATCAAAATCACTTTTATATTCTTTTAATAATCTTGTAAGTTGTTTTAGTGAGTTAAAATATCCACCTGTTGGTGTTCCACCCAATATATAATATCTAAGATTCTCTAAATCATTCATTAACCAAGATACAGTATTCATATTATCTTCGCTAATTTGAACATATGCTTGTAATAATTCATAATCAGTATTTTTAACAAATTCTCTTTGTAATAAAAGTAATTCATATTCTCCTGTTATTTCTTCCCCATAATGAGATTTTATAGCTTCATCATATTCTTCTACAGTTTTTATAAAATCTGCTACTGAAACATTTTCATCATATCCTTCTTTTACTAATTTTGCATTTGCATACACTGAATGATCTCCATCAGCATTTCCATTATTATGCGCATACAATTTCAAATAATTTGCATCTTTTATATCTATTTTTACAAATTCTGCATTTGAATTTCCCTTCATTGCTTTAGGTGATGCTGGTGTTTTTAAATCCCAATTTTCACCATCTACAGAAGTATATATTAAAAATTTTACACCATTTCCAGCTGATCCCCTACTTGCATCAACTCCTATGTATGCTGTAAAGAAATCATAATCATAATCTGTAATATCATACACAACTGTTGATGTAGCATGTGCTGCTATACCTTTTAAAAATTTTTTTGGCTGTCCATCTACAATTAATGTAATTAACCCACCATTGTATTTGGTGTCTAAATTTTTATCTAAAGTTATGCTTCCCCAACCAACAGAAGATTGGTTTGAAACATATTTCATATCAGACAAATACTGATATTGTTTCTCTGTTGCTTGAACCTCTTTTGTAAATAGTCCTAAAAAAATTACCATAAAACAAAATATCATATTTACTATGATTCTCTTATCTTTTTTCATTTAAAATCCTCTCCTAATTTTTATAAAATATATTTACATAACATTCAGTATGATTATACTATAAATAACCACTTTTTGTCAATTTATTGGTAAAAAAATATCTAAATCAGCTCATTTTTTTTTATTTCCGTAAAATTAAAGTAGTATATATTTTTTATGTAACATTACTAATTCTTTTAGACAATAATAAAAGAAAAGCTAAAAATTCTCTTTTTGAGGATTAAAAAATATTTTCTAAGCTTCCTTCTTCCGCAAATTTCTTAATTACATTTAATACTGCTACTCCAATTTAGAATACTAGGGATTATATTGATTCCTCTAATAATAAATCTGGTTTCATAAAAAATACAGTCATTACTAAATATATTATCATAGTAATAAAATATTATTATTTTTAACATATTATCTTTTTTTAATTGTTTTCTGACTCTACAAATTTAATATTTCCATATATAAGAAAAGACCATATATGTCTTTTTTTATATAGAACATATATGG
>CAORJJ010000089.1 GCA_948517135.1 uncultured Clostridia bacterium
TCTTTCATTAAGGTTAACTTTTTCTTTTGATGCAATTTTTCTAATTCTAGAAGATAGTTTAATTTCACTTCTCTCAATTTTCTTTTGCTTTTTTGCAACTTTTCTGTTATTTTTAGAATTTCTTTTTTCAGCTTTTACAATTTTTTTCTCACTAGCTTTAAAGTTATTTTGAATTCTTGCAACTTTCTTTTTTCTTCCTAAACTATCCTTTTTATTTTTCATATAACATATCTCCCTCCTTTCCTAGAAATTTATATTTAATTAATCCATAATACAAAGTACAGCACGACATCCAAAAGATAAACTACTTGAATAGTATTGGTAATATATTCCACCAATTCCACCAGAATCTAAATTACCACTTTTATAAACACTTGAATAATAGCCACCTCTTACGACTTTAGCAACATTACTTGCAGAATTACTTATTGAAGTAGTTGCATCATATACATTTCCTGCCATATCATAAATATTATTCAATTTTGTATATTCTGTACTTCCAGAAGGTATCTTTACACCTGTTCCCACATCTTTAAAAGCTTGCTCACCATTTATATCAATATAATCAAATGATGCATCTTTTGTATTTCCAAATGTTGTTGAATCTCTAATATATGTATTATCTGTTATTTGAACATTTGTACTTGGAATTGATACTTTGCAATTTCTTAACCACCTAATTACTGCATCCCATTGAGATGATGATATCATTGATGTAAATACATTTTCATTTTCATTACTTAAATATTTACAAGATTCATACATTGCATACCATGATATTCCAGATATTTGATTATTTCCCTTTTGAACTACTGCATTTTGTGGCTCTACACTATCAAGTCCACCTGTTTCATATCTTCCAATATAAAAACCACCATATTTTTCTATACTTTTAATCATTCTATTATAATTTTGTTCTATTTCTTTATTTAATAATTCATATCTAGTAATACCATCCATATTAGATAAAAGATAAGAATCTTCATCATTTGAATAAACAGAGCCACTACCTGCATAAAAATTATTTATATTTGGTCCTGTTGCATAACCACTAGCTGGTTGATCCATATAACTACTATACCAAAATGTAGTTTCTTTCATTTTTCCATTAGTAATGCTGTACATTTTATTTAAATCACTACTTGTCATTGGAATCCAAACATATTGATTTCTAGTTTTTTGCAATTCTAAAGTATTTGTATCTGTTTCTATCATCCAAGCACTATCTTCTGATAACAGTTTTATTTCTGCATTATCAGAAACTATTTTTTCTGGTTCTGGTAATGGTTCTTCTAAATCCTCATTATTTGAATTTTCTATTGGCATATCTATAACTAAATTTTGTTCTGATTCAACTGTATTTTCTATATTCTCATTAACCAAATTATCTTCTACAATATTTAAAGTATTATCGATTTTATTATCTATAATATTATTATCATCAACTTTATTATCTACAATATTTACTTCTTCATTTTCTTTTTCTATACTATCATTATCTTCATTACTAACTTGTATTGTATTTTCTTTATTTTCCCAATAGCTCCAATCTATATCTTCACCTTCATAAATTACAAATCCACCATTTACTGAATTTTCTCCTGGAATTTTTGATGCAGAATATCCATGAGGTATTGGAACCCATATTCCATCTGAACTTTTAGACATATGGACACTATCACTAATTGGAGGAATTGTTTCTTCATTTGTAGCTTGAGTTCTTCCAGATACAGAAATAATAATTAATACAATAATTATAGCAACAACTATCAATAAAGAAATCGCAACTCCCCTATTTTTAATTATTTTTATTGCAGCAACTTCAAGTCTGCTTTTTTTATTACCATCTTTTATATTTTGCATCCATAATTCTCTCTTTCAAATAAATTTAAAATTAAATTATTTCAACAATATTTTATCAAAAATTACATATTTTTCCAACATTATAAACTTTCATTCTGATATCATTTTTATTACTTTTTTATTACTTTTTTATTGCTTTTAAAAACAAAAAGGGTTGATATGATAATTACAAAATAAAAAAAGATAAGAAATAATTTCTTATCTTTTTCTATTTTACTTTAATATTTCTAACGCTTTATTTAGTTGTATATCTTCTTCTGAATTCTCATCTAATTCCACAACATAATCTGGTTCAATTCCAACTTTATTAATTTTAGTTTCATTTGGTGTATAATATTCATTTACAGTTAATTTTAATGCACTATTATCATTCAATAGGTACACACTCTGAATTACACCTTTTCCATAAGTTTTAGTTCCCACTATTTTTGCTTTACCTGCATCTCTTAACGCTCCAATTAATATTTCTGAAGCACTTGCAGAATATTCATTAGCTAAAACAACCATATCACAATCGATTATAGGATCTTGTTCAGCCTTACTATATTCTTTATTACCAGCTGAATCTACTGTAATCAATAAAGTTTGATCTTTAGGAATAATCATGTCAGCAATTTCTAAGGCTTCCTCTACTAATCCACCAGTATTATTTCTTAAATCTAATATTATTTTTTTAGCACCTTTAGATTTTAAATCTTCGAAAGCTTTTCTTATTTCATCTGCACAATCTTCATCAAATGTTAATAAAGAAACATAACCAATATTATTTTCTTTCATCTCGCTTTTTACATGATACATTTTTATTGCTTCTCTTGGAATTTCAAAATCCAAATATTCATTTTCTCTTGCAATTTTAAGTTTAACTGTTGTTCCTTCTTCGCCTTTAATTTTTGAAGAGACAATATCTGATGAAACTCCTAGTGCATTTTCACCATCTACTTCAACAATAATGTCACCTGTTTTAATACCAACTCTTTCTGCTGGTGACTGTTCTATTGGAGCTAAAACAACTATATTATTGTTTTTATCTACTCCCATATAAATTCCTATTCCAACATAATTTCCCATTGTTAAGCTTTGGAATTCTTCCCATTCTTCAGTAGTCATATATTCAGAATATTCATCATCTAAACCTTTTATATAACCTTTTATTGTTTCATCAAGTATTTTTTGCTCATCGATTTCTCCGATAAATTGATTATCTATTAATTTTCTAAAGTTCTTTAAAGTCTTTCCTATTTCATCAATATTTTCTTCTGCATTTCCTACTGCTTCATTTTTATTTAAAATACTATTTTTAAAATAATATTGAATTGTAAATTCAGAAGAAAATACTATTGCAATTACAACTAATATAATTGTTATTAAAATATACTTAAATCTTAAATGTTTCTTTTCTTCTTCAAATTCTTCTATTAACTCGTCTTCACGACTTTTGTTTTCTTCCATCTTTCCTCCAATTATGTTCTAAGGTAAATACGGTGTTGGATTTGTTCTTCTACCTTTTGAATATACCTCAAAATGCAAATGATTTCCTGTTGAATTTCCTGTTGAACCGACAGAACCAATCTGTTGCCCTTGTGATACACTATTTCCTTCAAAAACAAGTCTAGAACCAGCTTGCATATGTGCATATAATGTCATTGTTCCATCTTGATGATCTATAATTATGTACTCTCCATAACTTACATATTTTCCATTTCTCATTTTAGCTGTAGATGTATATACTACTCCAGATTTTACTGCCAAAACTGGTGTTCCTCCAGCACATGCAAAATCCACTCCTTCATGTCCTGAATATCCCAAATATCCTGTTGTTATATTAGCTCTTGTTTTTCCTGGTAATGGTGATGTAAATCCTGCTGCACTAGGTGCTACTGGAGCACCAGTATATTTAGCAGAAGCTTGAGCAATTTTACTTTGGATTTCTTTTTTATGTTGCTCATATTCTTCTAATTCTTCTTGAAGAGCTTTTTCTTCTTCAGACAATTGTGACACAACTGCCTTTTTTTGATTTCTAGAAGCTGCTAATGAGTTTTGTTTATTTTTCATTGCATTTTGTGTTTGTTGAATTTCACTTTTAGCAGATTCTAAATAATCTTTTTCTGCTTGAATTTTATCTTTTGTATCAGCAATTCCTTTTAGTAATTCTTGATCAAATTCTGCAAGTTGTGAAATTATATAGTAATTTGAAATAAAATCTGCTAATCCATCAGATGAAAGCAACATGTCTAAATACGATGTACTTCCGTTTTCATACATAGCAATTAATCTTTTATCTAATAATTCCTGTTGTTCATCATATTTTTGTTGTTGCTCTACTATATTTGCTTCTTTTTCTATAATTTGAACATTTACAGATCCAATTCTAGCTTGAAGATCTCCAATTTCATTTTCATATGTTGAAATTTCTGCATTTAATTCGTTTATTTGATTCAAATTATCTGTCATTTTAGATTTCGTTCCAGCTATCTCAGAATTTATTTCCTTAATCTTTTCATCAATTTCATTCTTTTGTTTATTTAATTCTGAAGTTGTTGCTGCATAACAAATTCCAATTGTATTTACACCTAAAATTAAAATTAAACAACTAATACATATTATTCTTCCTATTTTACTAATATTCATTTTTCCTACTATTTATTTTCTCCTTTTGAATATTTAGGTTTTTTGGTTCCTATAACCATTACTCTTCTTCTTTATTTTCTTCTTGCTCTTGTTCATCTTTGTTACTTAAAACATCAATATTATTTTCAGCACTTTCTTCATTTGGCTCTATATTATTAGCCGTAGAATATGATGTTATATAATCAAGTGGTTGAACATAATCACCATTAATTCTAACTTCAAAATGAGCATGTGGCCCTGTTGAATATCCTGTTGAACCAACTTTTAATACAGGATTTCCTTGATAAATAGTATCTCCAACATTTACTAATATTTCAGAACCATGTGCATATAATGTAGTAATTCCACCACCATGATCTATTATTACCATATTTCCATAAGCCCTATTGTAACCTGCATAAGTTACTAACCCATCATTTGCTGCAACAAAATTAGAACCGTATGGAGCTCCTATATCAACACCAGTATGTAATTTAAAAATACCAGTAATTGGATGAGTTCTCATACCAAATGGAGATGTAATTCTAGTATAACCTGGTGTTGGCCAAGCCATTGTTCCACCAACATATCTTTCGCTCACATTTGCAATAGCTAAAATTCTAATTTCTTTTTCAATTTCAGTTATTTGATTTTGGTATTCTTCAATTATTTGTTGAAGTACAAGTTCTTGTTCTGTTAATTGTTGGATTTTATTATTTTTAATAACAGACATATTAGTTAAAGAAATAGCATTTTTTTCTCGAGTTTCTCGTGATGCACTTAAAATTGCTTTCTTTGTTTCTAAAGCTTCTTTTAATCTTTTATTATATATTTTTTCATCATTAACTGTTTTTAATAACTCTTCATCTGCTGATGAAATTTCTGAAATTAAGTAGTAATTTGAAAATAAATCAGTAATACTTTTTGAACTAAGTAAAACTTCCAAATAAGAATTTTCTCCCATTTCATACATTGCAACTAATCTTTTTTCCAACAATTCTTTTTGTTTCTCATATCTTTTATCTGATCTTTCAAGTTCGTTTTCAGCTCTTTCAATATATTTAAAAATTTCATTTTCTTGAGCTTGCAATGTTTCAACTTCCAATTGTTTATCACAAATTTTTTGATTTATTTCAGCAATTTCTACAACAGTATTAGATAAATCACTTTCTATAAATTGGATTTGAGCATTTGATTCTTCTATTATATTTTGCAAGTCTGCTTTCTCAAGTTGCAAATCATCCAATGTTTTTTCTTCATTATCTTCTTGCTGGTTATTCTCTTCATCTTGCTGATTTTCTTCTTCATTTAATTCTTCTTGATTTTCTGAATATTCCTCATCAGATGTTTCTGCATTTATTGGAACTAATAAATAATTACAAGATAAACAAAATATTACTAAAATTACAAAATTAATTTTAATAAATTTTTTCATGAAATTGTTTATACCTCCAAATATTTTTTCATTGATACAGAACTTCCAATTATACCAACTCCTATTCCTAAAACTGCATATACTATTGCTACTGGTTTTGCAATTTCTATAAATTGAAGTAATGTTATTCCCATCTTCTGTAATACATTTGAAGTTTCTATACTTTTAATTACAAAATCATATAAAACACCTACAATTACTAATGTAAGAATTGCAGCAATTATTCCTATTATTATACCCTCTACTAAAAAAGGCCATCTAATAAAACTATTGGTTGCTCCAACATATTTCATGATAGAAATTTCTTTTCTTCTAGCATGAACAGTAAGTTTTATAGTATTTGATATGATTGTAATTGATATGACAAGTAATATTATAAATATTACTCCTATTGTTATTCTAACACCTCTTACTATTGTTATAAGAGTATTTATAGTATTATCACTACTAGTTATGTTTTTTATAATTGAATCATGTTCTGTTGTTTCTTCAATATTAAGATCAACTTGTCCTACTCTTTCTGCAGTAGCAATCTTAGCTCCAATTCTTCTAACTTCAGCTTGAATTTCATCAGATTTTTCAAGTTCAGTTAAAGTAACAATATAAGATGCAGGAAAAATATTTTTATCATTTTCATATCCCTCAAGAACTTTTGAGTTCTCAGCACCTAAGCTTTCTTTAAAAGAATCTAAAGCTTGTTGTTTATTTTTGTATCTTACACTGTTTACACCTTCTAAAGCTTTTATTTCTGTTTCGAATTTATTTTTTTGTTCATCTGTAACTTCATCCCATATAAAAATTTCCATTCCTTGTTTTAATTGAACTTGTTCTAATATAGAATTAATATTTACACCTATTGCAAAAAATATTCCAAACAAAAACATTGTACAAATCATTGTTATAACTGAGATAACAGTTGATTTTGTATTTTTAAACATATTTTTAAAACCTTCACCTATTAAATAGGATAATCCATTATACCTCACTATTATAACCACCTTTTTTATCATCTCTTATGATTACACCTTTATCAATTTGTATAACCCTTTTTTTCATCTTATTTACTATATCTTTAGCGTGTGTTGCCATTACAACTGTTGTTCCTCTAGCGTTTATATCATTTAATAGATTCATTATATCCCATGCTGTTTCTGGATCTAAATTTCCTGTCGGCTCGTCTGCAATTATCATTGATGGATTATTAACTAATGCTCTTGCTAAAGCAACTCTTTGCTGCTCACCACCTGATAATTCATTTGGATAACATTTAGCTTTACTACTTAAACCAACTAATGATAATACCATTGGAACTTGTCTTCTTATATGTTTTGGTGTTGCTTTTACTATATACATTGCAAATGCAACATTCTCGTAAACTGTTTTATCAGGAAGTAATCTAAAATCTTGAAAAACTACTCCCATACTTCTACGCAAAAATGGCACTCTTTTTGCTTTTAAAAAAGTGATATCTTTTCCATTTATAATTATATTTCCTCTATTAGCTTCTTCTTCTTTTAGAATTAATTTTATTAATGTAGATTTTCCAGAACCTGATGATCCAACTAAAAATGCAAATTCACCTTTATCTATTGTAAAAGTTGCATTATGAACCGCCTCTGTTCCTGTATCATATACCTTTGTGACATTTTTAAATTCTATCATTTAAGTGATTTTCCACCTTTCCATATAATGCTATTTTTCTCCTATATCATAACAATAACAATAAAAAAAATCAATACTAAATATAG
>CAORJJ010000090.1 GCA_948517135.1 uncultured Clostridia bacterium
GGTATAATATATATGAATACTGAGGAAGTTTTTGAAAAAATAAAAGAAATTATTGTTGAACAACTTGGTGTAGCTGAAACTTCAGTAACAATGGAAGCATCTTTTATAGATGATTTAGGAGCTGATTCTTTAGATATAGTTGAATTAGTTATGGCATTAGAAGAAGAATTTGATATTGAAATCCCAGATGCTGATGCTGAAAAAGTTGTTACTGTTGGAGATGTAGTAGAATATATCAAAGAAAATGTTTAATAATTAAAATAATATTTAAGAAAGGCAATTTTCTTGCCTTTCTTTTTTTAACATAAAAATTTGTATCTTGTAAATAATAATAAATAATGGTAAAATATTTAAGTATATTAAGGAGGTGAAAAAGTGGAAACTAATTTAGAAATATTAGAAAAAGAAATCGGATATACTTTTAAAGATAAAAAATTATTAAGAACAGCATTAACTCATACTTCATATGCATATGAAAATAAGGTAAAAAGTTATGAGAGATTAGAATATTTAGGAGATAGTATATTAGAATTCATAAGTAGCAAATACTTATTTGAAAATTATGAGAGATTATCTGAAGGAGAGATGACTAAAGTTAGAGCTTATAGTGTATGTGAAGATAGTTTATTTCAAATTGCTTTGAAGCATAATTTTAGTGATTTCTTATATCTAGGAAAAAGTGAAAGAACTTCTAAAGATAATAAAAAAGCAATCTTAGCAGATACAGTAGAGGCAGTAATTGCAGCAATATATTTAGATTCTAAAGATATTAATATTGTTCAAAAGTTTATTCTAGATAATATAAAAGATTTTGTCGAATTTGGAAGCAATAATGTAGGTATTAAGGATTACAAAACTGTACTTCAAGAAATGCTACAAGTTCATGGAGAAGTATTAATACAATATAGTATTATAAAGGAAGAAGGGCCAGATCATAATAAATCTTTTACAGCAGAAGTAAAGTGTGATGGAAAGAGTTTGGCAATTGGTTCAGGAAGAAGTAAAAAAGCAGCAGAAACAGAAGCAGCAAGAAAAGCAATAGATTTATTAAAAAATGGAGGTATAGAAAGTGAAAAGTAAAAAACAATATATTATACCAATATTTGTTCCTCATTTAGGATGTCCTAATGATTGTACATTTTGTAATCAAAGGAAAATTAGTGGACAGTTAAAAAATGTAACTGAAAATGATGTTAGAGATACAATTGAGTTTTATCTTAAAAATTTCAAGGAAAAAAAATCGTATATTGAAGTTGCATTTTATGGAGGAAGCTTTACTGGAATAGATGTTGATATTCAAGAAAAATTACTTCAAACTGCATATGAGTATATAAAAAATAAATCTATTGATGGTATAAGAATATCAACAAGACCAGATTATATTAGTAAACCAATATTAAAAAGATTGAAAAAATATAAAGTTAAAACAATAGAACTTGGAGTGCAATCAACAAATGATTATGTTTTAAAATCATGTAAAAGAGGTCATACATATCAAGATGTAGTAACTGCATCTAAATTAATTAGAAGATTTGGATTTAACTTGGGTCATCAAATGATGGTTGGATTACCAGAAAGCTCAGAACAGGATGATTTTAAAACTGCAAATGATTTAATTAAATTAAAACCTAAAATGATTAGAATTTATCCAGTACTTGTTATAAAAGACACAGAATTAGAAGAAGAATATAGAAATGGAAATTATGAACCATTAACAGTAAATCAAGCAGTAGAAAGATGTAAAGAATTATGCTATTTATTTGGTAAAAAGAAGATTGATATAATTCGTATTGGTTTGCAAAATACAGATACAATTTGTTCACCAACAAATAATGGAAGTGAAGTTGTTGCAGGTCCATATCATGAAACATTTAGGCAATTAGTAGAATCTTCAATATATTATGATTCAATTGTAGAAAAGATAAAGAAGATAAATACTAAAGCAAAAGAAATTACTATAACAGTGAATCCACAAAATGTTAATAATGCGGTAGGATATAAAAGAGAAAATATTAATAAGATAAAAGAAATGTATGATTTAGATGTTGAAGTAAGACAAGATATAAAACAACCATTAGAAAAGATAGATATTGAAGTTTCTAAGAAATATAAAGATTTTATTGATGATAAGGAAACTGTTACTTCTAAAAGAAAATAATATGAATAAAAATATTGAAAACACTGATACTATTTGTATGAGTGTTTTTGTATTTTTTTATGAATTAATTTTAATAGTTATAGGATGTTTATTAGCGGCATTTGGAACAGCAGAGTTTTTGCTTCCAAATCAATTATCTAGTGGTGGATTTGCAGGTATTGCAACGATTATATATTATTTATTTAAAGTTCAAATGGGAACAACTATATTAATTTTAAATATACCACTATTCATAATGGGATATTTTAAACTTGGAAAAGGATTTATTGTAAAAACAATTATTGCAACAATTTTATATTCGAAATTCATTGATGTATTTGAAAATTTTAGTGTATTTACAAATGATAGATTATTGTCATGTTTATATGGGGGAATATTAATTGGTATAGGACTTGCACTTGTTTTAAAAGCAAATGCATCAACAGGAGGAACAGATTTAATAGCATATATTATTCAAGAGTATAAGAATGATATAAAAATGAGTAATATTATTATGGTTGTAGATATATTGGTTGTTTTTGCTAATATAATAACATTTAGAGAAATTGAAATAGGATTATATTCAGCTATTGCTATATTTATTGTTGGTAAGATGTTAGATATTGTTTTTGAAGGAATAAATTTTTCGAAGCTAATTTATATAATTTCAGATAAATCAGAAGAAATAATTGAAAATATTAATTTAGAAGCCAATAAAGGTGCAACAGCACTTTATGGTCAAGGAAGTTTTAGCAAGCAAAATAAAATGATAATAATGTGTGTAACAAAAAGAAGAGGAGTAGAAAAAATAAAAAGAATAACTAAAAAAATTGATTCTAAATCTTTTATAATAATTACTGATGCAAGAGAAGTATATGGGTTAGGTTTTAAAAACTGATAAATTTAATTATAGGATTTTTTTTCATCTGTATTACCAACCATATAATCAATACTAGTATTGTATTCTTTAGCAAGTTTTATTAAAATTTTTAATGGAATTGATCTTTTTGAAGATTCATAAAGAGAATAAAGTTCACGAGATATTTCTAATTTTTTAGAAATATCTTCTTGTGTTAAATTATGTTCAATTCTTAATTCCTTAATTCTATTATACATATACAAATCCTCCCCAAAACTATATACAAATTATATAGTTTTTTGAAAGATTTTGCAATTAGGTATTTCGACATTATTCTTTTTTCTTTGATTCTGGATATCTTTTTGAAACATCAGTTAATTCAACAAGATAATCGATACTTGTATTATAAAATTCAGCTAAGATCTTTAATAAATCAACTGGAATATCTCTTTTTCCAGTTTCATATAAGCTATATTGTGGTCTAGTAATTTTCAATAATTTAGAAACTTTTTCTTGAGATAAATCATTATCTTCTCTTAAATCTTTTAAACGTCTTAAATGCATATTTTTCTCCCTATTAAAGAATTATTATTTAAAAATATTCTATCATGTATACAAACAAATACATGATAGTTGTGTTTATTTGTATACAATAATACTTGGTTTAAAATTCTATT
Source organism: uncultured Clostridia bacterium (assembly GCA_948517135.1). Taxonomy (GTDB): domain Bacteria; phylum Bacillota; class Clostridia; order TANB77; family CAG-508; genus Scatovivens. Next base: position 3,674 of record CAORJJ010000090.1, read on the forward strand.
GATTATTTCTCTAAAGTGTAATAAAATACAAGAGATAGATTAGAACATTTGAAAGGTTAATGAAATTGGAAAAGTATATTTTAGAAAATCAAGAATCATTTAAAATGGAAGATATATTTGATTGTGGACAATGTTTTAGATGGAATAAACAAGAAGATGAAAGTTATATCGGTGTAATAAAAGATGCAGTAATAAGAGTAGAGCAAAAGGATAATAAAATAGTATTTTATGGAGAGTCAGAGTGTGATTTTAAAAGTATTATTAATTATTATTTCGATTTAGAAACTAATTATTCAGAGTACAAAAATAAACTGTCTGAGATAGATGAATATTTATATCAAAGTATTAACTTTGGTAATGGAATTAGAATTCTTAAACAAGATTTATGGGAATGTATTATATCATTTATAATTTCTGCTAATAACAATATTCCAAGAATTAAAAAGATTATTGAGAGATTATCAAAAACATATGGAGAAAAAATATTGTTTGATGGAAGAGAATATTATAAATTTCCTACACCAGAAGCTTTAGGTAGAGCATCTGTTCAAGATTTAAGAGACTTGGGAGTTGGTTTTAGAGATAAAAGAATTTATAATACAACCAAAATGATTTTAGAAAAACAGGTTGATTTAGAAAAAATTAAACAATTAGAAAATACACATTTAATGCGAGATGAATTATTAAAGCTTGATGGAGTAGGTCCTAAAGTTGCAGATTGTATATTATTATTTGCATTAAAAAGATTAGATGTATTTCCAATTGATGTATGGGTAAGAAGAGTAATGAATGATTTATATATTCATAAAGAGGATGAAGAAAAAGTTAACAAAAAAGAATTACAAAAACTTGCTGATGAGAAATTTGGAGAATTATCAGGACTTGCTCAACAATATTTATTTTACTGGAAAAGAGAAACTAGTGCTTAGGAGAAAAGTATGAAAAAATTATTAAATAGCATATTTACATTTATTTTATTAATTGTAAGTATAATTATATTTTGTGTAACTCTATATTTTTGTTTAGATGTTTTCGAAATAATTGAAGTTCCTGAGAAATATAGCTTAGTATCACTTTTTTACTCAAAAATGGAAATTATGGTATCTACTGCAGATACATCAAGTGATAGTATAGAAGATGAATTAAAAGAACCATCTCCTCGTGTTGTTGTAAAACATGCAAACAGTAGTGAAACAGTAGTAGAACCAGATTTTTGGAATGAACTTGAAGAAAAACTTAAAACACAAGAAAAAGTTGAAATTGAAGGAAATACAACACCACAGAATTTCTATTATGAGCAATTAGATGATTATGCGAAAATTATTTATGATGAATTAAATGCAAATCTTGATAAATTAAAAACTGGAACATATTCAGCTGACTTTGGACTAACTTTTGATGAGTTACTACATCAAGAAGATGGCTCTGAGAAGCTTAGAAATTCATTTCAACTTGCTATAAATGCAATTACATTTGATAATCCAGACTTATTTTATTTAGATGTCACAAAATTATTTTTATTAACAGAAACAACTACTAGAGCGTTTTCAAAAAAACATGAAGTAACTATTGGCCCAAATGATCAAAGTTATTTATCAGATTCATTTCCAACTGAAGGTCATGTAGACAATGCAATTGAAAATATTGAACAAATTAAAAATGAGTTAGTAGCACAGTGTGATGGAAAAAGTACTGTGGAAAAAATAAAACTAGTTCATGATTATTTAATAGATAATACAGATTATGATGCTTCAGCTGGAGAAAACATTTACAATGTATATGGAACACTAGTTAATAAAAAATCTGTATGTGAAGGATATGCAAGATCTTTCAAATACATAATGGATGAATTAAATATACCATGTATAATAGCATGTGGTATTGGAAAAAACAGCACAGGTGCTGCTGAGAGTCATGCTTGGAATTATGTAGAAGTAGATAATCAGTGGTATGCAATTGATGTTACATGGGATGATCCTGTTGTTCCAGAACATTTAATTGGTAAAGCAGTAGTATCTCAAGAAGATAGATATCAATATTATTTGAAGGGATCAAATAAATTTTTCGAAGATCACTTTGAAGATGGAAATATAGTAGGAGAAGCGAATTTTAAATATCCAACATTAAGTGTTTTAAATTATAAATAAAAGGATAAAATATGAAATTAAATATAGTTTATGGTAGAAGTGGATCAGGAAAAAGTGAATATATTTATAAAGATATAACAAGTAAAATCGGAACTAAAAAAATATATATTATAGTTCCAGAACAATGTAATCTTTCAGCAGAAAAAAAACTTTTTGAAATTTCTAAAAAAGAATGCTTAATTGATGTTGAAGTATTAACATTAAGTAGAATGTCATATCGTGTAGCAAATGAAATAGGTGGCGGTTCTAGCCACCTTTCAAAAGCTGGAAAAGATATGCTTATTTTTGATTTGATAGTTAAACAAAAATCAAATTTGAACTTTTTAGGAAAATCAGAGAAAAATATTGATATAGTGAATAGAATGTTTACAGAATTTAAAAAACACAACATAGGTATTAGTGACTTAAAAAATGCAGATATAAAAGAAAAGTACACTAAATTAAAACTAAATGATATAATTTTACTTTATGAAAAATATGAAGAAAAACTATTAAATAATTTTATTGATGAAAATGATAGTTTGACAATTTTGGCTAATAATTTAGATAAAACAAATATGTTTAATAATTCAGTTATATATATAGATGAATTTCTAGGTTTTACACCTCAAGAGTATAATATATTTGAAAAGCTTGTTAAGATATGTGAGGAAATTACAGTATGTATTAGTGCTGATAATTTGCAAAATAATGTTCCAAAAGAAAATGATATTTATTATTTTAATAAAAAATATGCAAATAAGCTTATTGAAATTGCTGATAGAAATTCTGCAAAAGTAAATGAAATTTATTTAGATAAAACTTATAGATTTAAAAGTAAAGAATTAAAGTTTTTAGAAGAAAATTTGTATGGATTTAATAAAAAGTATCAAGAAAAAACAGAAGATATAAAAATATTTTTAGCAAGTAATCCATATACAGAATTAGAATATATTGCACAAAATATCCACAATTTGGTTAAAAAATGTGGATACCAATACAACGAAATTGGAATAATTGCTGAAGATTTAGAAAAATATTCAGAAGATAGTAAAGCAATTTTTAATAAATATAATATACCATTATTTGTTGATGAGAAAAAGGAATTGAATCAAAATATTTTAATAAAGTTTATACTTGCTTTATTAGATATCTTTGCTAAAAACTGGTCTTATGAAACTGTATTTAATTATTTAAAAATAGGATTATTAGATATACCAAAAGAAGATATATATTTGCTTGAGAATTATTGTATAAAATGGGGAATAAAAGGATCAAAATGGCATAAAGAATTTTCTTATGAAGAAATTAATGATAATCAAGAAAAACTTGAGAACTTACGAAAAGGAATAGTAATACCATTAGTAGAATTTAAAACAAATATATCATCAAATAGAACTGCAATTCAGATAACAAAAGAAATTTATAATTTTATTATAAATAATAAAATTAATGAAATATTAGACTTGAAGTTAAAACAATATAATAA
>CAORJJ010000091.1 GCA_948517135.1 uncultured Clostridia bacterium
TATTGTATTATTTGCAAGTAGTAAGTATTAAAATAATAATTTAAAAACTCAAATTATTAAATTTCTTTAATAACTTGAGTTTTACATATTTCTTTATTATGCTTCTGTAATTTTTACATCTTGATTATCTTTTATATCTTCTGTTTCTATTTCTTTTTTCTTTTTATTTTCTTCAATTTTATTAATCCATTTATCTATATAATATCTTCTTATAATTCCTAGATTATTAAACATTCTTCCTACAAAAACAATTATTGCAGCTAAATATATATCAACATTTAATTTTTCACCTAGATATGTTAGTGCAATTGCTAAAATTGAATTTCCAAAAAATCCTGATAAAAATATTTTTAAATCGAAATTTCCTTTTACTACTGATGCTATCCCTCCAAATACAGTATCAAGTGCAGCTACAATTGCAATTGATAAGTAACTTGAATATGTATATGAAATTACAGGAGAAGCAAATCCTAAGCAAGCTCCTATTATACAACCAATTATTATAGAAATATATATCATTTTATTTTTCCTCCTGTTCTTTATATTCTTGAGAATATTGCATTTTTTTAATTTCTCTATTATACCCTGGGACAATTATATTATCTTCTAAAGTATAGTCAACCTGAACATACATTTTTACTTGGTCTATATAACCACCTTTTATTGTTAACATACTTTCCAAATACTTCTTATCTCCAATAGCTTTTATTTCATATGGTCCTGCTATTCTTTTTTCATCTATTAGAAGTTTATTTCCTTCAACAACAGTAATGTATGAAGTTGAAATAACCCTTTCATCATTTATAGATATAGCTTCTGCTCCTGCATTTTTTAATTCATTTATTAACTCAAGAATATGATCGTATTTTACATCATGTATATCATATCCTGTAAGAATAATTTTTATCCCTTGACCATGAACCTCTGTATAACCTAAATATGATTCTGCTTCTTTTACTTCAGATGTTAATAATTCTGCCGAGTTAGCACCATTATTCAATTCATTCTTATATTCTGAGATTCTTTGCTCTCTTTCCTGCAATTCTAAATCAACAGCTTCGTATTTTTCTTTCCAACTAGCGAGTTCACTTCTAAGTTCTGTTTCTCTCATTGTTTCTATTGCCATTATATCTGTTTCATCAACAGTCTTAAATTGAGTAAACATAAGCATTGTTAAAATTAATGCTACACATCCGATGGAAATAGTCATTTTTATATTTTTATCCAATTTATTCACCCCTATTCAATATTTGAAGCATACTCAAATTTATAAATTCCTTCATATTTAGGTACTATTATAGTATCTTTTTCAACTTGTTTTATATCAACTATAACTCCCTGCTCTTCAAGAATATCTAAATATTGACCTTGCATTGTAAGTGAACCATATAATTGTGTTGGTAGTCCAATAGCTTTTATATTAAAAGGAGCACCAACTTTTTCTCCATTTATAGTAATTACATTTCCAACACAGTTATATGATGTAGTATTTACAATTCTTTGATTATTTACTGATATTGCCTCTGCTCCTGCATTTTTTAATGAATTTACTACATTTAAAACATCTTGTGCATGGACAATTGGATCACCTATACTTCTAGGATCACCATCTTTTAATGTTATTGTTATACCTTTTCCTATAAGATCTGATTTTCCTAATAATAAATTATATCTTTCTAATTTACTACTTAATCCTTTTGCTGAATCTGTAGAATTTGAAACTTGCTCTCTTAATTTTTCAAGTTCTTTTTCCTTTTTATCTAATTTTGCATATGCATTATCATATTTTTCTTTCCATCTTAAAACACTATCTCTTAACTCATTTTCTGTTTGTGTTTTTCCAACTGTTGTAGTACTATTTTTTACAGTTTTAATTTGAGTAATTATTCCTACTGTGAGAAAACAGCACATTAGTCCTAAAATTATACCTATTTTAAGTCTTTCTTTTTCTATTTTCATACTTGCTCCTTTCTATCCAATTTTCTCTTTAAATCTAATCTTTTCAGAGTTTAAATCAACATCTAAAAATATTTCTCCACTTTTACCCTCAGACTTTTCTAAAATAGATTTTAAATATAACATTCTTGTTTTTAAATCTGAATAATCTAAACATTCTCCTAAGTATACTATTTTTCCTTTACTCTCTAACTCTATACTATAATCTTTTGAATTTGATATATCTATTTTAGTTATTAGTTCATTTAACTCATTTAGTTTTGCACTATCATATATTTTTATTACAGTATTTAATTTTTTTAAATCGTCTACATTTACTCTATTTCCAGTTTTAATATTACTTAAATCTGTTGTAAATCCTACTAAAACTGGAACTGGTAATTTCTCATTTGATATTTCTAACATATATCCTTGATTATTAATATAAACATAGCTATCTGCAAACTGTAACATATATCTTACTTCTCGTTCTTCTACTTCAATACTAACTGTATTTGGATATATTCTAGTTACTTTAGCTTTTTCTATATATGCATTTTCTTTAATTTTTTCTACTATTTTGCTTTTGTTAAATTTTAAAATATGAGAATATAATTCTAAAGATGATAAACTTATTATCTTCTCGTTAGATAATTTTTTATTTCCTGAAACTTCAATTGCTTTTATATTAAATAAACTTGAGCTTAAAAGTATTATCATTAAAAGCATTAATAACAATATTATTCCTATAGCTTTTACTATATTTTTTCGAGAATTATTTTTTATTGTAGTATTTGTACGTTTTTTCTTTGAAGGTGTTTTATTTTTTGAAGTATTTTCCTTCTTATTATTTTTAGTTTTTTTAGTCTCCTTTTGGGGAGGAGTTATTCCAATAATAATTTCATCATCTTCCATTATTAATCACCTTCTTCTCGAATAATATCTGCACCTAACATTTTTAGTTTTTTATCAAAATCTTCATATCCTCTAAGTAAATATTCCAATTTTTTTACTCTTGTTTTTCCTCTAGCTGAAAGAGCTGCTAACACTAATGATGCACCGCCTCTTAAATCTGTACTTTCTACCTCAGCAGAGTGCAATCTTCTAACACCTTTTATTACTAATGTTTTTCCTTCTATTGTAGCTTTTGCTCCCATTCTTTTTATCTCTTGGATAAATTTGAATCTATTTTCAAATATATTTTCTGTTACAATTGAAGTTCCTTTACACACTGTAAGTAACGTAGAAAATAATGGTTGCAAGTCTGTTGGAAATCCTGGATATGGTGTTGTTTTAAAATCTACTGCTTTTAGTTTTTTTCCAGCAGTTATATATACTGTTCTTTTATCTGTTATAATTTCACAACCACATTCTCTTAATTTAGCTATTACAGGTGCTATATGTTCTGGAACAACCTCATTTATTTTAACTGTTCCACCTGTTATTGCTCCTGCTATTAAGAATGTACCAGCTTCTATTCTATCTGGCATAATTTTATAAGATACTTCTTTTAGTTTTTCTACACCTTTTATTCTTATAGTATTAGTGCCTGCACCATAAACTTTTGCTCCTGCTCTATTTAAAAAAGTAGCTAAATCAACAATTTCTGGTTCCATTGCACAATTGTTTATTGTTATTTCATGATTTCCGAATAATAGATGCTAATATTAAATTTTCAGTAGCACCTACACTTGGAAAATCTAATTGTATATTTTTCGTAACTATTTTATCACATTTACATGTAATATAGCTACTATTTTCGTCTATTTTTACTCCAATTTTTTTAAAATTTTCTAAATGCAAGTCAATAGGTCTTGCTCCTATATCACATCCTCCTGGATATGAAAACTCTACATTTTTAAATCTAGTAAGTATAGCACCAGCAATTATAACAGATGATCTCAATTTTCGCATTAATTCATCTGGAATAGTAGTTTTTTTCATATCTTTAGAATTAATTATTATTTTATTTTTATCTTTTTTTACTTTACAACCAAGATATTCTAAAATTTTTAACGTTGTTTTTACATCTTCAATATTAGGCACATTATATAACTTAGTTGTTTTACCACTTATAATTGTAGCAGCTAAAATTGGCAATGTAGCATTTTTGGATCCTGATATTGTAACTTCTCCATGCAATTTTTTTCCACCATTAATTATGTAATTATACATTTTCAAACCTCCTCATAATTTTATGTTACATATTATGAGGGTTTTACATAAAACGTTCTAACGAATTACCAATTTGTCTACTTTAGAATTAATATATTTTTCAAGTTTTGCCATAAAAATTTCTGGTTCAATTTCTTTTTTAGCAACCATATCTAAACCTTTTTCCCAACTTGCTGTTAAATCTGGATTTAGCATATCTGGAATAGATCTAAATACAACATCATATATTGCCTCTCCTTTTTGGGTTGGAGTTATTATTTGTGTTTTAGAATTAATTTCTATATATTTTATTCTTTCTAATTTCTTTATTATTTCTCCTCTAGTTGCTGATGTTCCGATTCCAGCACCTTTTATTTGTTCTCTTAATGCTTCATCTTCTATTAATTTACCTGCATTTTCCATTGCAAGTACCATTCCTCCTGAGTTATATCTAGATGGTGGTGAAGTTTCTGAATCTTTAGTTTCATAGTTTAAAACCTTTATTTCTTGACCCTTTTTTAAACTTGATAATATATTCAAATTTTCATCATCAGAATCATTTTTTAGTCTATTTTTTAATACTTCTAAAAATCCTTGCTTTATACAAACTTTTCCACTACAACTAAATTGTTCTCCTTCTACATCAATGCTTAAATTAACTTTATTATATTCAGCAGGTGGATAAAAAATTGCTATAAATCTTTTTACTATAAGCTTATAAACATCTTTTTTTAAATCTGAAAGTTTATCATAATTTTCAAACCCTTGTCCTGTTGGAATAATAGCATAGTGGTCTGTAATTTTACTATCATTTACATATTTTGTCTTTACTAAATTTGTACTATATTTCTCATCAATCATTTTCTTTATATAGACATTTATTTCTTCATCTTTAAAATTCTTAAATAATCCATTTAGATTCTTTCCAATTTCTTTGGCTATCGCTGTTGATAATACCCTAGCATCAGTTCTTGGATATGTAACTAATTTTTTTTCATATAATTCTTGAATTATTTCCAATGTTTCATCTGGTTTTATCTTAAATACTTTAGTACATTCATTTTGTATTTCAGCCAAATTAAATAGTAATGGTGCATTCTCTTTTTGTTTTGATTTCTTAATTTCAGAAACTATAGCTTTTTTGTCTTTTAAACTTAATATAAATTTTTTGGCATCTTCTTCTTTTTTAAATCCATTATCATTATATAAAATAGAACTATTATACAATTTAGATTTTTCTGTTACTTTCCATTCAGCTTTAAATGATGAACTTTCTTCTCCAAAATTTCCTAATATTTTATAATATTTTGTTTTAACAAAATTCCTAATTTCTCTTTCTCTTGATACAACCATTCCAAGAACACATGTCATAACTCTACCAACAGAAATTGATATTTTTTCTTCTCCTAAATCTTTTGCAATTCTTCTTCCAAAAATTATTGATAATAATCTCGAAAAATTTATACCAATTAAATAATCTTCTTTAGCTCTCAAATATGCTGAATCTGACAAACTATCATATTTAGACATATCTTCAGCTTCTTTTATTCCTCTTTGAATTTCTTCTTCTGTTTGTGAATCAATCCAAACTCTTTTCATTTTTGCATTAGGATTAGGATCTGCCATTTGAAATACAAGTCTTTGTATGTACTCTCCTTCTCGTCCAGAGTCACCTGCATTGTAAATTTCTTCAATATCATCTCTTTGCATTAATTTTTGTATAATATTAAATTGATTTGCAACTGCTGGGATTATTTCATATTTCCATTCTTTTGGAATAAATGGAAGTGTATCTAATCTCCAAAATTTCAACTTTTCATCATATACTTCTGGATAACTCATTGTTACTAAATGACCAACACACCATGTTATAATCCATTCTTTATCTTCTATATATCCATTTTTTCTATTTGTATTTAATTTTAAAGCTTTAGCAAATTCCATTGCCACAGAAGGCTTTTCTGTTATTATTAATTTCATTTAACCAATCCTTATAATATAGTAGGTATATTATACCTTACCATATTGATTTTTTCAAATATTTATATAAAAATTTATTTTATATATAAAACAAAAAAAGCACTTTTAAAAGTGCTTTTTTTAATAATTATTATTTTTTGATTTCTCTATTAATTAATTCGATTCTAATATAAACGATTATTGCTAAAATAATTGCTCCAAATATTAAGAATACAATTCCATCTTCTACACCTGTTGCTGGTATTGATGTATTTGTAGATTCTGCGTTATTTGTGTTTGTATTATTAACAACATTATTTACTGCTTTATTAGTATTTGTATTATTTGAAGTGTTATTTGCTTTATTTGTTAAAGTAATTATATTTTGTGTATTTCCTGTATTTGATGTATTAGCTGTATTTCCACTAACTTGTCCAACATTTATTGCTACTGAAACATCTGTTGCTGTAATTGTAGAATCACTATTTAAAGCATTTATTTCTTTAAGTTCTACAATACCTTCTTTACCTGAAACACCTTCTTTTGTTTTTAAAGTTAAGTTAAATACATCTTCTTCTGTTTTAACAAATGCTTGTTTTGTTAATGTTATTTTCTTTGTATTGTTATCATATTTTGCTTCCCAACCATTCATACCTTCTATACTTGACTCTGAAACAGTTTCAAATATTTTTTCATCATATTTTAATACAGCATTTATACTATTTATACCATTTTGTCCAACATCTAAGTTTGCAACTTTAACTTTAACCGTAAATTCTGTTTTTTCAGGAACTGTTGTATTAGTAACTTCCATTGCAACAGTTAAACTCAAAGCATTAACAACAGTAGCAAAAGCTACTACTAACATTGTTATTATAATAGCAATTTTTAAAAATTTCTTTCTCATTTTAATACTCCTTAATATATAATATTAATATTATATTATATATTATATTTTTTTTCAAATATTTTTTCAATACTTTTCAAAAAAAAGACATATAATTTTCATTATATGCTTTTTTATTTTTCTATTTCATATCATTATTTAATTTTTCTATTTTTATATAGAAT
>CAORJJ010000092.1 GCA_948517135.1 uncultured Clostridia bacterium
AGCTACTAGATCCAGTATACCAGTTCCAGCCACCTCTTCCGATTAAATCTTCATTACTATATAAATCTGCTTCTAAAATATATGGTTCAAGCTTGAAGGTTTTCGCTTCTTCTCTGTTTTTTGAATGCTCAATAGGATTTAAAATTTGAAGTAATTCTTCAGCTTTATCTCCAAATCCTAAAATACATTCTGCAATTAACATCCAGCAACTACCATGAGTATATTGACCACCATTTTCACGAATTCCAGGTGGATATGATTTTATATATCCTGGATTTATAACAGATTTTTCAAAAGGAGGATCAAATAGTTTTATAATCTTATTTTCTTTATCTACTAAATAGTTTTCGGCTTCTGCTATTGCTATAAATTTTTTATCATTATCTCCTATATCTGAAATAACAGACCAACTTTGAGAAATATTATCAATTCTACATTCATCTGAATTTATACTTCCAATTTCTTCTCCATTATCTGTTATAGCTCTTTTAAACCATCTACCATCCCATCCTTTTGTATTAACATTTCTTTTTAAAGTTTCTTTATATGAAGTGTATTTTTCTACTAAGTCTTTTCTTTCTTTTAATTTACATATTGGTATAAATCTATTTAATATATCATATAAAAACATTGCAAGCCATATACTTTGACCTTTTCCTTCACTACCAACATTACTAAATCCATCATTCCAATCACCAGTTCCTATTTTAGGGAAAGGTTCTATTCCTCTTGTTATTGAATTTTCTATTGCTCTTATACAATGTTCAAAAATACTTTCTTTCTCACTACTCTCGTAGTAAATATTATATTTTTCATCTTCATTTTCGCCAAGTATATCACCTTTTAAATATTCAACTTTCTCATCTAAAATACTATAATCATTTTCAAAATTCACATATTCAATAGTACTGTAAACAAGCCATAAATAATCGTCCGAAAACTTAGTTCTAATACCTTTTTTGGTATCATTATGCCACCAGTGTAAAACATCTCCCTCTATAAATTGATGTCTTGCACAATTTAATATCTGTTCTTTTAAGAAATTACTATCAATAAATTTCATTCCAAGTGCATCTTGAAGTTGATCTCTAAAGCCATATGCTCCACCAGATTGATAATATCCAGTTTTACCATATATTCTACTAGCTAGAGTTTGATAAACAAGCCATCCATTCATTATTATATCTAATGCAGGAAGTGGAGTTTTTATAGAAACACTTCCTAATAAATTATTCCATTTAGTTTTTGTATATTCTAGTTCATTTTCAATATTCTCAATTCTTCTATCTGTATTAAATTCATATTTTTCTTTTACTTTTTCAATTTCATTATAATTATTTGCCTGTCCTATTATTATATTAAATTTCTTTTCTTCAAACTTTTTCAGTTTTATAATAAATTCTATACCTACACATGAATTTTTTCCAAGCCCTGATGAATTGTTTAAATTTCTATACAAACTATCAGGATTTAAAATATCACCTTCTCCAAAAAAGTCACTTTTATCTCCTGTAAAGCTATTAATTCTTATATCTGGCATTATATACATTATTTTATTTTTGAAACATTCTTCACTACTTAATACATTTTTTACAAATAATATATTATCATTTTTCTCAAGTTTTAAATTTCCATTTGTAAATATTTCATCTTCACCTAATACTGTTTTTATATAAACAACAAATTTTAATTTTCTTTCCTCATTTATTAGATTTTTAATTTTAAATTTTAAAATTTTTAGACTTTCTTCAGATGGAACAAAAACTTCTAATTCTTGATTTAAGTTATCATTTGAATTCTTAAAATTTGAATATCCAAATCCATGTGTAATATAATAATAGTTTTTATTTGGAATAACTCCTGAGTTTAAAGTCCATACAGCTTTATTTTCTTCATCTTTCATATAGAAAATTTCAGAAGGTATATCTAAAACCCTATCATTATTCCATGCTGTTAATCTATTTAATCTACTATTTTTATTCCATGTATACCCTCCTAAATTACTTGTAACAACAGTTCCAAAAAATTTATTTGCAAGTATATTACACCATACTGCTGGTAGTTTATTTTCTTCATTTGTATATATATAATATTCTTTTCCATCATTTGTAAATCCACCATAAGAATTATCATATAATAAATCTTGCTTTTTTAATGAATAAATTTCAAGATTCAAATTATTATTTCTATCTCTTCTGATTTCTGAAACCTTATTTTCTTCTAATTCTTTTACATAAGTTTCAATATTTCCAATATTTGCATCTATTATAAATCTTGATTTGAATCTTATTGTAGTTAAATCTTCTTTTTCAATTTCATCTTTATTTAAAATAAAAATGCCACCTTTAATATTTCTTAAATACTCTAACTGTTTATTAGAAATTACTTCATTAATACTTTCTCTTACAAATCTTTCATAAACATCTATCTCTTGATTTAAAATAACAATATCTATATATATTTTTTTTGCTCTATAATACTCATAGGCTGTAAGCACATCTTCAATTACATAAATATCTTCAACATTTTTTATTTCTACAAGTAATATTGGATTATCACCAGATATTCCATATTTCCATAAGCTATCAATTTCCGCATTATCTATATCCAATACATTCTTTCCTAAATTTAATATATATTTTAAAAATCTAACATATATATCTATTTTGGAACCTTCTATTTGTAAATATTTACTTTCTTCTTCAACTCTTACTTTAGCAATATTTAGAATTCTTATTATTTCTTCTTCACTTTTTACATTTTCTAAATTTTCAATAGCTTCCTCTCTATTATTTGAAGCAGAAATTAATAAATTTATATTTGCAATCTCTTTAGGAGCAATTTTTATTGTTCTTTTCATGGCAATTATTGGTTCTGTAACTTGAGTTATTCTTTTTGAAAAACTTCTTTGATTTCTTACCATATATGATGACTCTAAATTTTCTCTTGATAAATATTTTTCTTTATCAATTTCATATTCAAAATCCACAATTTGTTCAGCTTCTGTGTATAAAGTTGTTGCTAAATACTTCTTATTTTTTAAACTTCTATCTCTTTTCTCAAATATTATATTTTCATTTGCCTCTTCTAATTTCATAAACAATTTATTAAATGTTGGATGTGAATATTCGTCCATTTTTCTAGACATTGATGGTTCAAAATCAACAATTATTTCTAAAACTTCTTGACTACTTCCTAAATTTTCTATTTCTAATCTTCTTATTTCTATTGGTTTATTAGGATCCAAACTAACAATTTCTTCAATTTTTAAGTTATTTTCACGTTTTAAAAACTTAGCCTTATCTGGTGCAAAAATAATTTTTGAATTTTCTTTAACATCTATTATTTTTTTAGATTTTACATTTTTTATATATGAATTAATTCTTTGTTTTATATCTGATGTTTCTTTAAAATTATTTACCATTACATCTTCAAATTCACTTATACTATCTCCATAATCGTCAATTATAATTTTATATTTTTCATTTGAAATTACATTTAAGTTTCTCTCTATTTTATTTGCTTTTTCTATTACTCGCTCTGTATAACTATTACTAATTAAATTTTTATTCTTACCTATTTTTTCTTTCTTTTCTTTTGTTATAATCATTTTTATAGGCATTCTTTCTTGTAATAATATATCTACTGCTTCAATTTCTGGATTATTATTAAATCTAGTTTTTAAAATATTATTATTTAAGAAGTTATTAATAGATAATAATATTAGCCCCTGATGATGTGCCATATAAGTTTTTACAACTGCTTTTCCTTTATTTTTCACTCTACTTGGAGTATAGTCGATTGCCTCATAGTATCCATATTTACCAGTTCCACCTTCTGATTCTAATAATTTTAAATTCCTTATTGCAAATTCTGGCTCATCTTCTAATGACAGAAATGTACTATATGGTGAAACAACAGTATCTTCATCTAGTCCTCTTTTAAGTCCAAGCCATGGTATACCAAATGCTTTATATTGATAATTATTATTTAAGTCTCTTAAATTAAATGCAGATTCCGAAATTCCCCATGGAACTCCTCTTCTTCTACAATATTCCATTTGACTCATTACTGCAAATTTACATGCTTCATCTAAAAGACTTCCTTTATATCTTTTTAAATTAATATTTGGCATTAAATATTCAAATGCTGTTCCTGTCCATGAAACTAGTCCTTTATATCCATTTAAGCTTGTAAGTGTTCTGCTTAAATTATTCCAATGTTTTACAGGAACATCACCTTTAGCAATAGAAACTAAACTTGCTTGTCTTGCTTCTGATGCAAGAAAATCATAATATGATTCTGATAATTTATTTTCTTCCAAATTATATCCAATAGATAGTAATTTTGTTCTTTCTGAATACAATTTTGAAAAGTCAGTATTTTCAATCAATTCAGAAACTAAAGCAATTAGATTTTCTAAATCTGCTTTATTTTTATTTTCTTGTAAAAAGTTTTTAACTATATATAAATATCCTACAAAATTACCACTATCAACTGTTGATATATATCTTGGAATTAGTGGTACTAATGTATCTGTATTATACCAATTATATAAATGACCATTCCATTTACTTAAACCAGCAATTACACCTAAAATTTTATTTAAGTATTCTATTGCCTTTTTGAAATTAATAAAATCTAGATCATATGCAGAAATAACTGCTAAAAGCTCTAATCCTATATTAGTAGAAGAAGTTCTATCTACAACTTTTTTATTTCTGTCTTCTTGATAATTATCTGGTATTAAATAATTATTTTTTTCATTAATAAAGTCTTCAAAAAAACTCCATGTATTTCTTGCCGCATCTAATACATATTTTCTATTCTTTTCTGTTACTTTTCTATCTTCTTTTTTATCTAAACTAATATACCAAGCCACAACAGGTGATATAATCCAAGTCACTCCTATTATTTTTAATATTATATTTGGAAAAAACAAGAATATAATACCAAATAGAATATTACATATCATTTCTTTAAAATGAGTATTTAGATCATTCTTAGAATTTTTTTCACCATCTTCTGCTGTAACCCATTCTAAAAGTTTTTTACATTTTTTCATTCTGTATAAACTTCTAATTATACTATCTAGGTTTTTATACATTTCAAATGGTAAGAATAATATTTGTAAAATAATTCTTATTATACTTATTTTCAAACTATTTAGTTCATTTGAAAACTTCTTATATGCATATACTGCACCTGTAATGTTGCTTTCTTTAAAAATAATATAATTTATAATATCAATCAAATACGGAGTTATACAACTTATTATCCCTAATACAAATAAATAAAATAAACTTGAAAAATTAAAAATAGAAATAATTATTAAAGCAAAAGCTGTAATTTGTAAAACACTTCTTCTTAAATTATCATATATTTTAAATTTTGATATTTCATTTAGTCTATCGTTTTTTAGCCATTTAATTATTTGCCAGTCTCCTCTTGTCCATCTATGATTCCTCATAATATATGGTAAATATCTACTAGGGTATCCATCTAAAAGCATTACATCAGTTATCAATCCACATCTTAAAAAATTTCCTTCTAATAAATCATGACTAAGAATTGTATTATCTGGAAACTCGCTTCTTAAAATTGTATTATATAAATCTACATCATATATACCTTTTCCTGTAAAAATACCTTCTTCAAAATAATCCTGATATATATCTGAAATTGCATTAGTATAAAAATCTACTCCACCTTTCATACTAAAAAGTTCAATAAATAAACTTTTTTGTGAAAGAGATAAATCCATACCTATTCTAGGTTGCATTATTCCATAGCCATCAACTACTTTATCATTTTTCACTATTGGTATATTTAAAAGATGACTCATAGCTCCAATTAATTTTGAAGCAGTATTTAAGTTTAAATTTGTATCACTATCAAGAGTTATAATATATTTAATATTAGGTAATTTTTCCTTTTCTTTTTCAATAGTATTTTCTAGGAAATTATTTTCCCTTCTTCTTTTTATATATTTATTAAATGTTGTTAAAAGTCCTCTTTTTCTCTCCCAACCAATATATGCTTCTTCACAAGAATTCCAAATTCTTTCTCTATATAAAAAATGAAATTTACTAAATTTATCAGTTTTATACTTTTCATTTAATTTGTTACAATAATCAATTCCACATGACATTACTTCTTCATCAAAATCTTTTGTTTTACTATCTTCTTCTGAACAATCACCTAAAAGAGCAAAATATAAATTTTCAGATTTATTTGCTAAATAATAAACTTCTAATTTTTTCAGCATCTCTATAACTTTTTCTTTTGACTTTAAAATAGTTGGAATAACAACAAATGTTGCTGCACTTTCAGGTATTCCTTTTTCAAAGTTCATTTTAGGAATTAATATTGGTTTTTTAAATTTTCCCATAAAGTAATTTTCAATTCTTAAATATATTTCTGATATTGGAACATAAGAAATTACACATATTGCAATTGCAATCCAATTATTCATAATATTTTCACGAACATAAAAATATAAAACTATACAGAAATAAAGTGGTATCAAAATATTCATTGCAATATACATTCTAGCTTTTTGCCTATTATTTAACTTGTTATGTTTTTTTATTTCCAATGCTTCATCTAATTCCGCACATCCTTCTTTTATTAAATAGTAACCAACATGAGCTTTTTTTATATTTTCAATTCCAGTAGAATTCTCATATCTTTTACATAATTCAATTACTTTTTCTGCAATATATACCTCAGAAATTTTTGTTTTCTTGGATTTCTTCTCAATAATACTTCTATAATAGCTCTTACTTTCTTCATCCATATTATTATAAATTCCAGAAGGATCTAATTTTAAAAGTTCTTCAGAAGCATTCATATAACTAAATAATTCAGAAAAGTCAACTCTATTTATATCTTTAATACTTGTTATACAATTTCCCATAGAAATCTTTATATTTGCTATATTAAAATGTTCTTTTTGAATTACTTCTGAAATTGTAAGTCCTACCTTCTGAATTTCTTTTTCTAATACATTTTGATATTTAACTGCATTCTTTCCATATTTTTTTAATTTATAAGATAAAT
>CAORJJ010000093.1 GCA_948517135.1 uncultured Clostridia bacterium
ACTGAGAACTTTGAATGAAGAAAATATATTATCAAAATATTTAGTATAAAATAAAAATTTTCTCACTTAAATAATAATTTTAGGAGGATATATGATTTTCATCAAAGACATAGGTTTAATTAGTATAATTATTATTTGTTCATATATAGGATTTCTAAAAAGTAAAACATTTGAAAATAGAGTTTTAGAACTATCCAAATTTCAAAATGCGTTAGTTATGTTTGAAAGTAAATTAAAATTTACATATGAACCAATAAAAAGTATTTTTGAAGAAATTTCAAATATCATTTATAAAAATGAAGATAATGTATTTTTTTACACATCAAGAGAAAAAAGAAATATTTATAGTGCTTGGTGCAATGGAATAGATAAAAATAAGTATTTTAATGACGAAGATAAAAATGTAACTAAAATGATGGGAAAATTATTAGGTAAGACTGATATAGAAGGACAACTTAGTGAAATTGAACTAGGACTTGAATTAATAAATAAGCAAATAAAAGATGCTGAAAATGAAAAAAGTAAAAATTCTAAATTATATAAAACAATGGGAGTAATATTAGGGATTGGAATTAGTATAATATTAATTTGAATTTGGAGGATATATGAATATTGATTTATTATTAAAGATTGCAGGTGTTGGAATTTTAATTGCTGTATTACATCAAATTTTAACAAAAGCTGGACGTGATGACCAAGCAATGATGACATCTTTAGCTGGAATGGTGATTGTTTTAACAATAGTTGTTAAAGAAATTAGTACACTTTTTGATACAGTTAGGACGGTGTTTAATTTATAAATGGACATTATAAAAATAATTGGTATAGGTTTTATATCATTAATTATAACAGTTATTCTTAAAGAATATAGAAAAGAATATGCTATATATGTTGTTATAATATGTGGAGCTATAATTCTGTTATATTCAATAGATACAATAAGCTCAATAGTAAATTTTTTAAAAGAAATATCTAAAAATAAAAGTTTTAATACAGAATTTATATCTTGTCTTTTAAAAATCACAGGAATATCTATTTTAACAGAATATGCAGTAAGTATTTGTAAGGATTCTGGAGAAAGTGCTATTGCAAGTAAAATAGATTTAGGTGGAAAAGTATTAATTATTTCAATGTCTATACCAATAATTGGGACAACCTTAGAATCTCTAATAAAAATTCTTAATGTACGGTTAAAAAGGAGATGCGATGAATGAAATAATTGAATCACAAAGTAATTTATTAGGCATAAATGATTTTATAAGCAAAGCTACTCAATATACAAATGAAAATTTTCCAGAATTAGATATTTCTCAAGTTTTTAAAGAAAGTATAACTGGAAATATGGGCAATATATTGGGTAAAATAGATATATTTAATTTTTTTTCAAATGAGCTTTCATATGCAATTCAGATAATGATTGATGTAATAATTATAATTATTATAAATAGTATTTTTAAAGCTATTATAGAAAATTTAGGAAATTCAAATTCAGCACAAATAACATATTTTTTGCAATATATGGTAATTGTTTCTTTAGTTATAAATACCTTTGTATCAATTTTAGATTATACGAAAGAAAGTATAAATAGTGTTATTAATTTTATGAACTTGCTTGTACCATTACTTATAACATTAATGCTTAGCACAGGAACAATAGTTACAACAACTATTGTAGAACCAATTTTATTAATTATGATAGGATTTGTAGGAAATTTCATTAATATTTTTTTAATTCCATTATTAATGATTTCAATAACAATTTCAATTGTATCTAATATTTCAGATAAATTACAAATAGAAAGACTTTCAAAATTTTTGAAATCCTCAATAGTTTGGTTACTAGGAATTTTACTTACAATTTTTACAACAACATTATCACTTCAAGGTACTTTAACAAGTTCAGTAGATGGAATGACTGCTAAAACAGCTAAAGCAGTAGTATCAAACTTTATTCCAGTTGTTGGAAAAATAATGGGAGATACAGTTGATAGTGTAATTGGTTGTTCAAATATATTAAAAAATTCAGTTGGAATAATTGGAGTAATTGTTATAATTGGAATTGTTTTGGAACCAATTATTAAAATATTTATTTTATGGATGTCATTCAAATTAACATCAGCAGTGTGTGAAGTTGTTGCAGATACTAAAATAGTAAAATTAATTGATCAAATATCTGATGGATATAAAATCTTGCTAGGTATTTTAGTTTCTGTTTCTGTTATGTTTGTTATTGGAATAACTTTAGTTATAAAAATGACAAATACTGCATTAATGTATAGATAGGAAGTTATATGATTTTAAAATTAAAAGCGTGGTGTGAAGGAATTGTTATTGCAATAATAATTTCTACAATTATTGAAATGATAATTCCAGATAATAAAAGTAAAAAATATGTAAAAGTTGTTATTGGTATTTATATAATGTTTGTTTGTTTAAATCCTATTTTAGAATTATTGAAATATGATTTGAATTTTGAAAATATTTTCGACATTGAAACAGTAGAAGCTTCAACTAGTGTTGATAGCAAAATAAAAGATGTATACGTTTTGGGAATAGAGGAAAAAATAAAAGAAGATGTAGAAAGTATTGGATATATTTTAGAAGATGTACAAGTTTTTGTAGATTCAAATTATGAAGAAATAAATGGAATTAATTTAAAAATAAAAAGCAAGCAAAGTGAAAATATTGTAGAAATAGAAAAAATTAATATAGGAAAGCAAACTGATGAAAAAGAAAATTATGAAGATATAGTGAACTTACTTGTAACTAATTATTTAGTTAGTAAAGATAAAATTTTTATAGAGGTGTAATATGGCTTGGGTTGAAAGAATAAAAAATATTTTTAGTAACAAAGAAAAAAGAGTGGAGAATTTGGTATCGTTTTTAATAATACTTATAATAACATTAATATTTATAAATAAAATATTAAAAGAAGATGATACAACTAAAAAGACTGATTATGTGAATGAAACAGGTGTTGAACTTGCATCAAGTGATAATGTAAAAACTTCTTCTGATGAATTAGAAAAAAAATTAGAAAATATTTTAAAAAAAGTAAGTGGAGTAGGAAATGTTTCAGTATTACTTACATATTCTGAATCAGATAGTATAATACCTGTTTATAATGTTAGTCAAAGTACAAGTACAACAGAGGAAAAAGATACTTCTGGTGGAACAAGAACAATTGTGTCAGAAGATAACAAAAAAGATGTTATAACAGATTCTTCTTCAAATATTGTAACAGAAAAAAAAGTTATGCCTAAAATAGAAGGGGCAATAGTAACAGCAGAGGGAGCTAAAGAACCTAATATTAAATCAAATATTATTTCTGCTGTTGAAGCAGTTACTGGTTTAGCAAATCATAAAATTCAAGTTTTTGAGATGGGAGAGTAGTAAAGTGAAAAATAAGGAAAGAGTAAAACAAATTTTTTTATCATGTATTGCAATAGGTCTTATTGCACTTGGGTATACTAATTATAGTTTCAATAGTAAGAAAGAGAGTGTTGAAGTTGCAAGTAGATCTAGTGAAAATGAAATAAATTTAGGAGACGTAGAACTTGTAAGTAGTACACCTGTTAATTCAAATTATATTGAAGGAATTGTTTCAAATGATAATCTTCAAAATTGTGTAGAAACAAATACTATGCAAAATTATCTACTAGAAGATAATTCAAATTATTTTGAAGAAACAAGAATTGAAAGAGATAGAATGTATTCTGAAACAATAGAAACATATCAAAGAATAGTAGAAAGTAATCAAACTATGCAAGACCAGAAGTCTATTGCTACTCAAGAAATTACCAATATAACGAATAAGAAAAATAGTATACTTATATGTGAAAATTTAATAAAAAATAAAGGGTTTAAAGATGTGGTTATTTTGGAAAATAATGGAAATGTTAGTGTAATAGTAAAATCTACAAGTTTATCACAAGAGCAAATTTCAAAAATCCAAAATATAGTGTCAAGAGAACTAAATGCTGAAATGTCTAACATTAGCATTAGTAATAAATAGTTTTCAAATATTACTAGAATAATTTTTTATATAAAATCAATAATAAAAGTATATGAATTAAAGAATTCATATAAAAAATGAAAGGATATAAAAAATTATGGCAAAGAAAATTTTTGTAACAGCTTTTGCTATAATAGTTTTATGTTTGTGTTGTGGTGTATGTTTTGCAGCAGACAATAATAGTTCATCTATTAATTTGGGAAATGAGATTATGGATTCAGTAGATAAAACAGGAAAAAGTATAGATAATGTAATTTCAGGAAATGTAGTTAAAGATGCAGGAAATACTGTTAGAAATGCTGGTAATAATGTTAAAAACGGAATAAATGATGCTGGAAGAGATGCGAAAGATGCAGTAGGTGGTGTAGTAAATAGAACTGAAAATGGTGCTTATAATACTACAAGAACAACAGCAGAAGGAACAACAAATGGTAATTTTTCAACAATGACAACAACAACATGGATGTGGATTATTTTAGTAGTAGCAGCAATTGTTATTATTGCAGCAATATGGTATTATGCAACAAGAAGTAATGATTAGTATTTATTAATTATAAAGGCATATGAGATTTTTGAATTATTTTAGAAATCTGATATGTCTTTAATAATTGTAATAAAAGAAAGAACCAGCAATAAATTGCTGATTCTGATTTATATAAATTATTTATTTAATCTGATTAAAATTGCAATTGATAAAAGAACGATTAATATTCCAATAGCAATTAAAATTATACATAATATATTATTAAGCTCAAGATTTGCTTGAGAGTAAGTATTCATTCCTGAAACTCCAGTTACTGAAGAAGATGATGTTGGAGATAATGTTGATAATGATGTTTGTGAGTTAGAATCTTCTTGAACAACATTTACAGAAGTATTTTCATCTGAATTATCATCTTCTGTTGCATATGAAAAATTAAAACTAAAAGTAAATGAAATTAAAAAGAATACTGCTACTAATAATAGTTTTAAAGTTTTTGACATATAAACCTCCAAAAATTTCGATATAATTATCATATACAAAAACACAAAAAAAGTCCATAGAAAAATAAAAAAATTAATTAAATTATTGTAAAAAAAGTTATTATATGGTAACATGGAAAAGTATTAAATATTGGGGTATCGCCAAGCGGTAAGGCATCGGACTCTGACTCCGACATTCCTGTGTTCGAATCACAGTACCCCAGCCAAATAGCAACTAGTTAGTTTTACTAGTTGTTTTATTTTACAAAATTTGAAAATTGATAACAAAAACGGATGAGACCTTATATCCCATCCGCTTTGTTTATTTTGTGTTTTTACTCTACTGTTACCACTTCAATGCCAGAAAAACCATCTGCAATTTTTTGGGCTGCATCTGAGTCGTCTAAATGCATCAAGAACACTTCTGTACCATTCTGGCTTAGGCGAATGAAATCTACAAGTGCATCTTCAAGTTTCAAATGAATCATACCATAATGAACCGAAGTATCAACGTATAGTTCATTGCAGAGTCCGAAGTAAGGTTTAAAAGGTTCGAGAGTGGAAGTATCTCCAGTATAAACAACAACTTTGCCAGAGATAACAAATACATAGCCAAAGCATTTGCCTTTGAGCTGAGGTGCATGCTCAGTCATAACACATGATACAAACCAGTTTTTCTCAGTTAGCATGTTAGCAGTAATAATCTGATACCAACTTGTTTCGTTACCCTCAATAGTAAGAACAGTCTGGATATCAGACTCGACTTCTTTTGATGGAGCAACTACAGTGATTGTTTTATGCAGATTGAAAAAAACATGCTGGACAAAAAGTCCCAATCCGCCAATATGGTCACCATGTGTGTGGGTAATCAGTACATAGATTTGCTCATGCTTACTTAGATCAGTTTTCCGTAGCTTTTGAAAAGTGGAAATTGGACAGTCGATTACGACAATGTCATTGCTTTCCGTGTAAAAGAAAGCGGAAGTGTGGTCATTTCCAAAACCAGAATCTCTTCCTAAAAAGTTTAATACCATGTTGTAATTCTCCTTTCGTTATTAGAACACACTTTGCTACAATTTAGCAATTATAGCCAAAAATAAAAAATACACTACTTATATGTTAACATAAAAAAAGAAATATTTCAAGATAAGCTAAAAGAAGCAGTACCAGAAAGAACTGGTACTGCTTAGTGAAACATTGTTTACGAGTTACTTTTTCTGTTTTGCATTTTCGCAGTGCTGATTTCCAACAGTGCAGGATGTTTTGCAAGCAGACTGACATGATGTCTGGCACTCGCCACACCCGCCATGCTTAACAGTATTCTGCAAAGTTTTACCAGCGAGAGTTTTTACATGTTTCATAATTACACCTCCTTATGTTATTGTACATAAAACGGTTAATAGTAACGATTACAAAAGTAATCTTTGTTATTATACAAGATTTTTGAAATTATGTCAACAAAAATGCTTTAGAATATTTTTTAGGGAAATATAAATTTAATATATTAAAGAATGTAGTAAAAAAAGGAATAAAAATGAAATCATGTCATATATAATTATGAGGTGATTTTTTTGATTTATATTGATGTTGAAGAAAATAAGAAAATAGATGTTAAGAAAAATTTTGCACAAAAAATGATTTCTAATATAGTAAGCAAGATAAATTCTAAATCTAGTAAATTTTTAGTTGAAAAATTTGAGGACAAGGTGTTAATAACACTTCCAAATCTAAAAAATAAAACATTGAATAAACTTTCTAAATATATAAAAGAAAATTGTATTTTTATGGTATGTATGTCAGATAATTTATTAAAAAGTGATATTTTTATGGAGTATATAAAAGGACAGAATGTAAAAATATTTGATGGAAGATGGCTATTTAAAATTTTAACAATTAATGAAGTAAGATATATTGTAGAAAATAAAAAAGAAAAAATTGAATATCAAGAAGTATCTATTTTATCAAATGAAATTAGCGATATAATTGTTTTTATGATACGTAATCTTGCAGATAAAGTAAAAATTATAAATGTTTTAACT
>CAORJJ010000094.1 GCA_948517135.1 uncultured Clostridia bacterium
ATTATATATTTTTAAACAACAAATGTAAATTTCTTTTTCATAATTTTAATATAACATTTAAGTAACAAAAAAGCCTTCAATCCTAAGATTGAAGGCGAACTTATTCTATTATTTTTTTGTTGATTTTTTTGTAGTTTTCTTTTCTGTTTTTTCTTCTTTTTCAGCAGTTTTCTTTGTTGTCTTTTTTGCAGTTGCTTTCTTTTCTGTTTTTTCTTCTTTTTCTGCTTTTGGCTCTACAACTTTTATTTTTGCATTATCTACTATTAATGCAATACCTTTTTCTGATTTAATATTTACTTTTATACTATTTATTAAATCTTCATTATTTTTTAATTCTTCTTCTTTTCTTCCATAACTTTGAGCTAATTCTTTTAATTTTGTTTCAACTTCTTCATCAGAAACTTCTATTTTAGCATCATTATAAACAGCTTCTAAAACTAATCTCATTTTAATAGAATCTTTTGCTGGTTCTACACTTTCTTTTCTAAAATCAGCAACTGTTTTTCCAAGCATTTGTAAATATTGTTCAAAACTAATTCCTTGATATGATAATCTTCTATTCATATCTTCTTGCATATTATCTAATTCAAGTTCAACCATTCCATTTGGAATTTCTACTTCTGAAATTTCAGCAACTGCTCTTACAGCTTTTTCTTCTAATTCTGCTTTAGATCTTTCTTCATTTTGTTTTTCTTTTTTAGCTTTGATATCAGCTTTTAATTCAGCTATAGTATCAAATTCACTAACATCTTTTACAAATTCATCATCTATTTTTGGTAATTCTTTTTGTTTTATTTCATGTAATACAACTTTGAATATAGCATCTTTTCCTGCTAAATCTTTTGAAAAATATTCTTCTGGAAATTTAACATTTATATCTTTAGTTTCTTCTGTCTTCATTCCAACTACTTGAGCTTCAAAACCTGGTATAAATGTATTACTTCCTAATGTTAGTTCATAATTTTCAGCTTTTCCACCTTCAAATTCAATACCATCAACAGTTCCTGTGTAATCAATAACAGCTACATCACCATCTTTAGCTGCCCTATCTGTTACTGTAACCATTCTACTGTTATGTTCTGCCATATGATTTAATTCTTCTTCAACATCTTTATCTGTAACTTTAACTTCTGTTTTTTCTAAAGATATTCCTTTATATTTTCCAAGTTTAACTTCTGGTTTTATAGCTACTACTGCTGTAAAAATTAAATCTTTTCCTTTTTCCATTTGGACTACATCTATTTCAGGTCTGCTTGCAACTTCAATTTTTTCTGATTTTATAGCTTCATCATATGCTATTGATGCAACATCTTGGAATGCATCTTCATAGAAAATGCTTGCTCCATAATATCTTTCAACTATATTCATTGGAGCCTTTCCTTTTCTAAAACCAGGTATATTAAAATATTTAGCATTTTTGTTATATACTTTTACTATTCCTTCGTCAAAAACTTTTGCATCTACTGTAATTTCTAATTTTACTTCGTTCTTATTTTCAGTATTTTCAACTTTTACACTCATTTTACTTCCTCCATTTTCTTCCTATTTCTCATAAATAGCTTTTATATTATATCACAGGAAAAATAAAAATCAAGAGTTTTACATAAATTTCTTCCCTTTCCAGCCTCATTGATTACCGTTTCTTGTATTTTATGTAAATTTGTGTTAAAATAGTAAATGATTGTAAAGCGGGATTCAATCGGTAATTTTTTTGGTACTATAAGCTTAAAGTACTTGGCAAAACCTGAAACTATATCTACAAACATCTCCCAGAATTTTCGATAAGGAAGTGCCAACAGTTGTCCACTACGAACCAGATATATTCTCTGTTCCTAAATCAGATTTTGATTCCATACCAGGAATTTGTCATTCATTATCAAGTTTGGAATGTTTTAATGAAATGCTGATAAACCGAAAAAGATATTTGAAAGCTATTTCCCCAAATAATCATTCTCTTTCGGAATATATTAACAGTAGATATCTTGATGAATTTGTAATCTGGAAAAAGTTTATTCTGGATAAATTCGCAAATATTTTTAGAATTGAATCAGATATTTATCGTCTACAAAAAAAATTTATAGTTTTTTTTGATTCAATATTTGAAAAAAAAGAAACCGTTAATGAAACAAAATAATAATTACTAACAAAACGGACTGCTACAAACATATAGCAGTCCGTTTTGGATTTATTTTACTAATCTCCTAAACATATTCCCAAATCTCTTGCAACTCTAATTAAATCATGATCCATTGTAATTTTTCTTATATTACTTTCTTTAGTATTACCTGAAGCTGCTCCAACAACTTTATTGTTTCCTACAACATCTTCTAAAGTAACATATCCCATTTCACCTTTTTTATAAGTAACTAAAACATTAAATACTCCTTCCATTGCAAGTTCCATTGCTTTAGTTCCATATTTTGTTGAAAGAATTCTATCAAATGCTGATGGTGTTCCTCCTCTTTGAACATAACCTAATGTTGTGTTTCTAGCTCCCATTCCAGTTAGTTCTTCAAGTTCATTAGCTAGTTTTTCTCCAACACCACCTAATCTTATATTATCTAATCCTGCACCATCGTTTAAGGTTTTTCTTACTGTTAATGTTCCATCCTTTGGCATTGCTCCTTCTGATGTAACAACTATTGTAAAATCTTTTCCTTGTGCTTTTCTTTCATTTATTTTATCTATAACTTTATTAATATCATAAGGAATTTCTGGAATTAAAGCAACATCAGCTCCACCTGCAATAGCTGATTCTAAAGCAAGCCATCCTGCATATCTTCCCATAACTTCTAATACCATTATTCTATGATGAGCTTCTGCTGTTGTATGAAGTCTATCTAATGCTTCAGCAGCAACTGAAACTGCTGTATTATATCCAAAAGTCATATCTGTATGAGCAACATCATTATCAATTGTTTTTGGAACACCTATACAATTAACTCCTTTTAATGAGAAATCTCTACTAGATTTTTGTGTTCCATCTCCACCTAATGTGAATATACAATCAAATCCATCATCTTTAATATTTTGAACACACACATCTGATAAATCTTTATATTCTACTGTTCCATCTTCATTAACAACTTTATAATTAAATACATTTGTAGCATTTGATGTACCAATTATTGTTCCACCTTTTGTTAATAATCCAGAAGCATTACCTTGTAAATCTAATTTAACATAGTTGTTGTGTAATAATCCTTTATATCCTTCTATAAATCCATAACATTCTACTCCATGTGTACTCGCTGTTTTTACTATCGCTCTAATTACAGCATTTAATCCTGGAGCATCTCCACCATTTGTTAATATTGCAACTTTCTTTACTTTTGATTCCATAATATTTTCCTCCTGATTAACTTCGAATTTATTTTTTCACAATCAATTCATATTATATACACTTTTTTTTTATAATACAAGCCTTTTTAACAAATTTTATATTTAAGGTTATATTATTTTAGTTTTAGAATACTATTTACTAACTTAAACTTCTTGGAGGATTTTATGAAATTAAAAATTATAAGTATCTTTGTTTTTTTTATTATATTATTAAATACTTGTTCTTATGGAATGTATTCAATTATTCCTATATGGAACGAAATGTCTGACACCACTGAAGTTAATGCAGAAACTGCAGATAACTTTTTGAATATAGAATCAGAAAGTGCTATTTTAATAGAACAAACCACTCGGAAAAGTATTATATGAGAAAAATTCTCATGAGCAATTACGTCCTGCTAGTGTTACAAAAGTAATGACAATACTTTTAATTATGGAAGCTTTAGACAGAGGTGATATTACATTAGAAACCATGATACCTTGTAGTGAAAAAGCCTCATCTATGGGTGGCTCACAAATTTGGTTAGATACCAAAGAAAGTTTAACTGTACATGAAATGTTGAAAGCTATATGTGTTGTAAGTGCTAATGACTGTACTGTTGCAATGGCTGAATTTCTAGCTGGAAGTGAAGAAATGTTTGTTCAAAAAATGAATGCACGTGCAAAAGAATTAGGTATGAATGATACTACATTTAAAAACTGCCATGGTATTGATGAAGATGGTCACATTACATCTAGTTATGATATTAGTTTAATGTCTAGAGAACTTTTACAAAATCATCCTAATATCAAAGAATATACAACAATTTGGATGGATAGTCTTCGTGACGGAAAGTCTGAACTAGTTAATACCAACAAATTAATTCGTACATATGATGGTGCAACAGGATTAAAAACTGGTTCTACAAGTTTAGCATTATACAATTTATCTGCAAGTGCTACTAGAAGCGATTTATCTTTAATCGCTGTTATAATGAGAGCTCCAACAACTAAACTTCGTTTTTCAGAAGCAAAACTATTACTTGATTATGGATTTAGTAATTATACATTTGAAAAAATCGCAAATAAAGGCGCTGTTGTTCAAAATGTAGAAGTTAGAAAAGGAACTCGGAAAAAATGTAAATCTTGTGTTTGAAAACGACAGTGGTGTAATTTTACAAAAATCAAATTTATCAGAAATAAAACAAGAACTTGAATTAAACCAAAATATTGAAGCTCCAATTAGCCAAAATCAAGTACTTGGAAAAGTAAACTTTTATGTTGATAACGAGCTTATCTCTTCTGTTAATCTAATTGCCGAAAACGAAATTGAAAAAATTACTACATTTAATTTGCTAAAACAAATTACAAAGTCATGGTTTACCATTTTAAGATAAATTACAAAAAAGTCAAATTTTCTACAAAAAATTTACTTTTTATATTGATATTTTAAAACAAAAGTATTAATATATGGTTACTATACTTTAGAAAGGACTGATACTTTATGAAAAGAACACGGAATTTATTTGTCTTAAATGGTATGCCTAATGACACTATTCTTGTTCTTAATGATCTTCGTTTTAAGGGCCTGATTACTTTTCCCTTTGGGAATCCTGTAACAGATACTCTTATTACTGAATCATTCCAAAACAACAAAAGTGTTATCTGTGCCAAACGGGACTACGTTACTGGAAAATTGCTGAAAGATGCAATCAACATTAAAGTTGTTTCCCATTCTTCAGGTTTATTTGAAGAGCCACCTCCAAATATCATAATGGCTAAGAATCATTTTGCTGAGCAATTTGCTAAAATAGCAGATGATTTAATGCTTGATATTGGAGATCACAAATCTAATAGTTCTGGGCAAAATGGTACTCCTACAATTGCCGACTGTGCATATTGCAGGTATTTAGCTGGATATCCTGCTGATAATGAACGGACTGTATATAGTAGTGAAAACTTTTTTGTACTTCCTACTGTTGGTCAGTTTATTACTGGATATTTTTTGATTATTCCATTTAATCATGTAATGTCTAATGCCGAGCTCAATCCCTCCATGCTTCTTGGAGAATTTACAGATGTTCTTCATGATATTGAATATCTGCTAAAACTCACATATAATGCAAAAAACGTTCTTGTATGGGAAAATGGAAGCGGTAATGGTGGAATTGGCAAAGCAAAAGATTCAATCGTTCATTCACATGTTCATATTTGCCCTAGTAATTTAACTTCATGCGACATCGAAAAAATGTCTGGTTTTCCTTTTGAGACCATCTCTTTAGATGAGCTCAAAAAATATCAGGAACATTCTTATCTTTTGCTTAGAACTCCTGATTATAAATATTGGAAAATCAATAACAATCCAAACCTTTATATTCCAAGGCAATATGTAAGGCAATTAGTTGCTGAAGAATATGGACTCCCTGGCGAATCTTGGAACTGGAGAACACACCATTTCTCAGAAAAGATGTATCAAACTGTAGAAGACATTAAAAGTGCCATTCAAAAAAATCGGTCATCTATTCCTGAGAGAATTCAAAACAATACGAAGTTTTTATTCTAACACATCAGACCTATAAGAGAGTGGTTATACAAAAAGTGAAATTTTATTTGACTTTTCGTACAACTGTTTTCCAACCAAAAGGTGCAAGTCACAAATGTGACTTGCACCTTTCTTTAATTTTTAAAATTTTCTTTTAATATTTTCAATAATCTCTTTTTTATATTGTATATCCTCATTTTTTCTTATATAAGTATCTAGCATTATTGCAATAGCTACAATCTTAGATATTTCATCTATGTTATTTATTTCTAATCTATATTCTGTTTTCACCATTGGATCTAAACAATCAATTGCACCAATAACAAGCTCATTTAATTCAATTAAATAATGGTTATCTGTATAATCCCCTGAAATTTTATATTCTTTACTTGTTGTTTTGGCTATAAATCTAGTTTTTACTGTTGTTTCATCTTTAATAAATACTAAATTTTCAAATGGCTGTGATACAATTGAATAAGATTGATTTTTATAATTTGAATAATTTATTGTAGTATCTGTTCTACTTGTAATACAATTTTTTAATGAATATAATTTGGTTATAGGTGATTCTTTAGCTTGATATAATAACTGATTATTTTCATCTCTTACTTCAAACATATTTCCAGCAGAAATTGCTCCACCAATATTCACTTTGCCAAAGAGCTTTTGATCCTTTAACAAAGTTCTTTCGACTTCACTCATATATATAACTTTTTTTACATCTGTAATATGTTCTGTAATTTTACCATTATTCATATAATCATTTATTAAATCATATATTTGTTCTATAAGTCTATCAGCTTTTGCTTCTGATAAATCTTTTCCATTTTCTAAATTAGAGTCATAATCTTCAATACAACCTTCATCCAGTTTTCTTTCAATTATTATTTGGCTAGTTTTATCATCAATTTTTATTTCTACTCCATATCTACCTTTAAAATCTATATAAATTTTTGCATAATCTAGGCCTATAACATATGAAATTTCGCCTAAAATTTCTTTATAAGCAGATAAAACTGAAACTAATTGTTCTACATTTAATTTCTTTATATT
>CAORJJ010000095.1 GCA_948517135.1 uncultured Clostridia bacterium
GTTTATTTCTTTTGCAATTATTGTATTGTAACCTTCTTTTTTTACTGCTGTTAATAAATAATCTTCTATTTGATTTTCTAAGTTTATAATTGCTATATTCTTTTCTGTTTGTATGTATTGTGAAATTTTTCTTCTTTTATCTGATGGTTTTAATGTGTCTTCTGGCATAAGCCAAACCATTCCATTTTTTATTGCGCCATCTATTCTATTTTCTTTACATAGTTTTATAATTCTTCTTTCAGATATTCCCCATTTTTCTGAAAATTGTTTTGCTGTTAAATATCCCAAATATAACGCCTCCTTTTTGTATTGTTCTGTTTTCGGTATATTAATAATATACCATTTTCAGAACAATGTCAATATATAAAATAAAAATCTTTAGATTTTATCTAAAGATTCTTTAAAACTGTATTTAATTCCCCACTAATTATCTTCCAATCATCTATTATTTCAAATCCAAGCTTTTCATACCATTTTAGTGGATATCTATTATCATCAAAATATGTATGAGCTTCCATAAATTTTGCATCATACTTTCTAATTGCTAAATTAAAATGCTCTTTATATAACTCTGATGCAATTCCATTTTTCTGATATTTTCTATCCACAAATACTTCTGTATCTTCTAAATGTGTACCATCACACCACGGCTTTATTAAAGACATTATTGCACCAACTGGATTTTGCTCATAATATGCTACTAAAAATAAATCTGGATATTGTTTATAAAAATACATTAAGAGACTTTTGGCAGTCGCTTTAGTCCATTTTTCTTTTAAAACAGAATTACTATATAAATCAACATATATTTCAGCTAAACTGTCTAAATCATTCTCACTTCTTAAATTTTCTATTCTAAAATTTTTCATATTATTCCTCCAAAATTTTTTCTAATTCACTACACATCTTATTAATATTTGAAATTTCCAAGTCATTTTCTCCATAACAATTATAAAATTTATAATTGAATATATTATTCATATTACAATTATTTGAAAACTCTATTAGACTATTTAAAGAACTATCAATATATTTATCTTCTTTTGAGGTTTGTCCAACACTTATTCCAATGAACTTTTTAGAACTAAAATCACATATAGAGCATAATGGATTTAATCTATCTATAAAAATTTTTAAATCACCTGATAATAAACTAAATCTTGATGGTGTTATAAAAACTATATAATCACTTTTATCAAACAATTCTAAATTTCTTTTCATATCATCATCATAAATACATTTATTTGTTTCATCACATTCCAAACAACCTGTACATAAATTAATTTTCTGCTTTCCTGGAATTACTAATTCTGTTTTTATATTTTGTTTATCAAATGTTTCTTTTATTTTACTTCCTATTCTTAATGAATTTCCTTCTCTTTGGCTTCCAACTACAATTAAAACTTGCATATATTAACCTCCAATTCTTTTACGATTTTATCATAACTTAATATTTTCTTCAACCACATAAATTTAAACACCTAGATTTTGTAATCTAGGTGTTTTTTTAATTTTTGTACTATACAATATAAATAATTTTATTATTTGGAAAATATTTATTTAAAGCATTTCTAAAAAATATTTCTCCATCATGTTTTACATCAGATTTATACATATACTTTCCTCTACCTCTACCAGTCATTAATTCTTGATTATATAAATTAATGGCATTAGGAAATGCCTCTTGATTAATCATTCTATGAACATAACTATATGTCATAAAAATCACTTCAAAAAATACTTCTTCTTTTACTTCATTAGATAAATTATCATACAAATATTTAATTAGGTTTTCATACTCTTCTTTCCAATTATCTACCATAATTACAGGGGCTATCAAAATTCCTATTTTATACCCAGCTATTTTTAATTTATTAATTGCATTTATTCTATTCTTTAATCTTGATGTTCCTATTTCTATTTGATTAATTATCTTTTCTGGATTTACACTCATTCGCACAATAATTCTTCCATTATGCTGAATACTACATATTGAATCTACCATATCAAATTTAGTTGGAAATGTTAAATATCCTTTATTTGTTTTACTAAATTCTTTTATTGTCCAATCTAAATTTCCTGTAATTGTATTTTCTAAAATTAAATCACTATTACTTCCTATTTCAAAAGTTAATTCTTTATCAGATTTATTTGCTACTTTAATAATCTTATCTAACATTTGCTCCCTATTTACAAAAATTCTCAAGTATGCACACTTATTATAATTACATACTAAATAACAATATAAGCACATTGCTGTACATCCAGAAGATGTATATGGTACTAAGTAATCGGATACTTTATGATTTTCTACAAATTTATGTGTTTTTCTAATTCCTATAATTAGGTTTCTTTTCATATATGGAAACTCAGAATTTTGTTTTTTTCTCATTTCTTCTATGTTATTATGATTATCTATAATTATTTTTGGAATATTTTTATATTTTTCTAAAAGTTCTTTTCCAAGAGTATAATTTTCTACATTTTTTTCATAATAAATGCTATTTGGTTTAAACATACTAAATTCCTCTAAATTTAGTTTAACCGACAAAAAATAAAATTATACAAAAAATTGTATATTTGCTAATTTACTTTTTAACAATTCCAATGCCTTTTTTCTAGCACTTATTTCATTTTTTTCTTCACTTGTTAATTCAGCAAGAGTTTTTCCATTTTCTAATTCAAATATTTCATCAAATCCAAAACCATTATCTCCTCTTACATTTTCTGCAATATATCCTTCAATATAAGCAACTGCTGTAATAATATTTTTACCTTCTGCTAAAGCAATTGCACTTATCCATTTTACTTTTCTTCTTTCCTTTGGCACATCTTTTAATTTATTTATAATTTCTAAATTTCTGTCTCTATCAGAACCTGCATGCCATCTTTTGGTAAATACTCCTGGGAATCCATTAAGATATTCGATTTCGATTCCTGAATCATCTGAAATACATTTTCTTCCTTTTAAATATTTTGATATTTCAGAAGCCTTTTTTATGGCATTTTCTTCAAATGTTTCTTTATCTTCTTCAACATCTATATCTATTCCTATTTCTTTAATAGGAATAATTTTATATTCACTTAAAATTTCTTGTGCCTCTTTTATTTTTCCTTTATTACCTGATGCAATTATTATTTCTTCCATTATTTTTCCTTTCTAACAAATTTATACCCAATATTCTAAAAACTCTTCATTAAAAGTATATTTATTTGATGGTCTAAATGCTGATTCTTTAACTACTTTTTCTGTTTTCTTTATCATTGGATCTATTTTCTTTCTAAAATTTGCTGCAACTAATTTCTTATCTAGTATTATTTCATAAACTTGTTGAAGTTCTGAAATAGTAAATTCTTCTAATAGAAAACTAAACGCTATATTTGTATTTTCAATTCTATTACGCAATCTTTTTATTCCAGTATGAATTATTATTGATGTTAACTCTGAAATTTTTGGTGTTCCTACTAATTTATTAATATATTCTACACTATTTTTTTCTTTTTTCATCAAAGTTTCAATTTCATATTCTATTGTTTGATTTTCACTTTCTAAAATTACATTTTGTATTCTCTTTTCACCTTCCAAATTTTCAATTGTTATATCATAAAATTCTAGAGGTAAAGTTTCATTTTCTATTTGTTCTCTATTTACAATAACCAAATATGTTACAATTAATTCTGACTCTTCATTATAATACTGTGGATCTCCCCATGTATATAATTGTTCAATGTAAAACTTAGTATTTCCAAACATTTCTTTCAAATTATTACACACCATAGTTTTCATATCTTCTTTATTGTTAATATCAAATATTGGTAAACTATTTTTATTATCTAAAGCTATTTGTAGCTTTTTTTCTTTAAGTCTTCTTACATCAGTTCTTTCTTTATTATCAGTACTAAATATAATTACATTACTTTTGACATTCATAATTAATTTCTCCCACATATTTTTTACACATTTGATTAATTGGCATTTTTCCTACTGTTTCTATAAAAGAGATTATATCATCAAACTTTAAAATTGTTAAGGCTTTATCTTCAAATTTCACACAATTTTGAAGCTCATTAGGCAATTGTATATTATATTTTTTTATTAATATTGGATTTAAGACATTATAATCATCATATATTTGAGGTGCCCACTTTCCTAAAAGTTTATTATAAAATAAGTAATCTGTTACAAGATGTAAAAAATATCCTTTATTATAATCTTTTTTTAAATCATGCTTTTGTAAGAACATTTTTAAATTTGGATTACTACTATTTCCATAATGAGCATCTATTCCTACACTTTTTAATAAGTCTGGTGCAATAACTCCTCTCATAAATTCTTCTTTATTTACTACATTACTTAATTTAGCATTTTTTTCAGCAACAGCTAAATGTATTACATATCCTGGCATATTTATACTTCAAAGCATGTTCTTTTGTTTCTATGACACGCTACTCCTTTCTGTGATACTAAAAATAATAAAGTATCTGAATCGCAATCTAAATATATTTTTTCAATTTTTTGAGTATTTCCACTTGTTTCACCTTTAGTCCACAACATTTTTCTAGATCTACTATAATATGTAGCTAAATTTAATTCATAAGTTTTTTTCAAGCTTTTTTTATTTGAATATGCTAGCATTAAAACTTCTTTTGTAGCAGCATCCTGAACTATTGTAGGAATCAAACTATCTTGTTTTTCAAAATCCATAATTTCTATATAACAATCAATTATATTTAATTTTCCTGAAGTTATTGCCATTCCTAAAACTTGATCTAAACCTAATTTGTGAATATATTTAATTTCATTTATTGTTGTAATTCCACCAGCTACCATAATATCATTTTTTGTTTTTCCTACTAAGCTTTCAAAAAAGTTCAAGTTAGTTCCTTCATTTAGCCCTTCAACATCTACATTTGTAACCAAATACTTTCTACAATATTCTTCTAGTTCTTTCATCCTATCATAAATATTATGTTCTTCGAGTTCTTTCCATCCTTTTACTGCAATTTTTCCTTGTTTTACATCTAATGCAACAATTACTTTGTTTTTTGGTAATTTCATTAGAAATTCTTTATTAGCTTTGGTTCCAACTATAATACTTTTAGCACCTGCATCAATATATTCTTTAGCAATTTCTAGGTTTCTAATTCCACCACCAACGTTACAATCAATTTGTTCACAAATTCTTTTTATTAACTCTTTATTATCTCCGTTTCCCATAGCAGAATCTAAATCTATTACATTTATTTCTGGAAATATTTTATATTGTTCAATTATTTTATCAATATTGCTGTTTTCATAAACTTTTTCTTTTCCTTGTCTTAATTGAACAACTTTTCCATTCATTATATCTATTGAAGGTATTATCATTTTACAACATCTCCCTTATATATTCTTTTTGTCTCATGCTTTCAAAATCATGTTCTATAACTTCTTCAATTGTTATTTTTTCATTTTCTTCTATCTTTGAAATATCAATTAATTCTAAAATTGTATTTATCTTATTAAATACATCTGTATCTTCATATTTTACTTTATTTAAAACATCAATAATTATTAACCAATACATATACTGCGAAATTTCATTTACTAATATTTCTCTTTTGGTCATTCCTTTATGAAAATGTTTTCCAACACTAGCATCGTAAACTTCTTTTTTCTCTTCCTCACACTTTTGATAACAATATTCTAATGAATCCAAACTTTGTAATATTTTCTTAGTATTTGATATTTTCGTAGTTATCTCATCATTATCACGAATATATTCATATATTTTATATAATTTTTCTTTCATATTACTTTCCTTTCTGAAGATTAACGACGTTCAGACAATTTCATATTGAATTCTTTATAACAATTTAATACTTCTTCATCACTTTTTAATTGTCTAAAAGAATCTTTTGTAAGTGATTTTCCTGTTTCAATATCATTTGCTCTTATACAATCTTGTGAGATTTCATCAATTACTACAATATTTCCTTCTTCATCAAATCCCATTTCCATTTTCATATCTATTAGTCTTACATTTATATTTTCTAAGTCTTCTCTTATTATTTCTCCAACTTTAGATAAAATCTGTTTTGCCTCTTTAAATTGATTTTCTGTCAAAAGTTCCAATCCAACTATATAGTTTTCATTTAATGTTGGATCATCTACACCTGAAACTTTTATATCTTGTTTTAAATCAAATTTATAAAGTGGAGTTTTAAATTTTTGACCTTCTTTTACAAGACTTGGATATAGTCTTACTATACTTCCTGAAGCATAATATCTACAAATAAATTCAATAGGTATTGTCTTTACTTTTTTTACAATTATTCCATCAACTCCATCAATATTTTGAATTTTATTTGAATTTATTTGAGTTTTGATTCCTTTACTTTCTAATAAATTCATAAAATACATATTTGATATAAGTCTTTCTTTATCTGTTCCTTCAATATTTTCTTCTCTTTTTGAAGTTATTGATCTTAAATGAGGTTTAAAACACATAAAAAATGTATCTTTATCCAATTCATAAATCTTTTTTGACTTTCCTTCAACAACAGGCTCTTTCCCATTTATAAAATATTTTTCCATATTAATCGCTCTCCTTTTACATTAATTCTTTTTCTACATCTTTATCATTTAATTCACACATTTCTAAAGAAAGATCGATTTCCGACTGTAAAGTTTCCAAGCTTTCTACAGAAC
>CAORJJ010000096.1 GCA_948517135.1 uncultured Clostridia bacterium
CATTAAATAAATAATATTAATAAAATATTTTGAATTATTAATGAATCCTAAAAAATAATATTTAATACAATCAATATATGTTCCATATATACCATTAAATATATTTTGTATAATATATTTAAAATTATCTGTCATTCCATAATAATTTGCAACATCTATTTGTAATATATTTAAAATTATTTTTGTAATTATATAATATATAATTAGTGATACAATAATATCTATTACAATTACAAATATCTTTTTTAAGAATTCTCTAAAATCTATTTCATTTTTTATAAAATCTAAAAATAAAATTATAATTCCAAAAGAAACAGTAACAGATAAGAAAGATTGATATATTGATAAACTGCAAATACAACATAATATACCTAATATTCTATGTTTTTTACATTTTTCTAATAGAAATTTTGCTGATAGTATAGCAAAAAGCATTGCTATAAAATAAGTATCTGCTACATATGTATATAACAATATATTATATACATATGGTGAAACAGCAATAATAATTGATATTATAATTCTTACTATCTTTGATTCTACATTTAACAAATCATTTATTAAAATTGATGCTATTCCCAAAACAGCAAATGATATTATTCCTATAAAAAATGGACTTACAATGCCAAATCTTAATTTATTAAAAAAATATATTCCCCATCTTCCAAGAGATATTTCCCATTCTCCTGGTAAATATTGACTTCCATATTGAAAAGAATCTGTAATTGATATTAATTGTGAGTAATACGAAAAATGTACTATTAATGCTGTAAAAAATGTTACAAAAAATACTAATTTTCTATTAAATATAAAATAATTATTTATTTTTTTAATAAATTCATTTTCATACATATATATTCTCCATAATATTTCTATATCTATTCTTCTAATTTTATAACTATTATATTATTAATAAATTTTACAGATTCTTTATTTGGAAATACTTTCATTTCTTTGTATTCCTCCATTTTACATATTTCTTCTATTTCTTCATCTGTTGCAAGTTCATTTGGCATTCCAAATTCTTCTTTTAAATATGTACTATATATTGCATTTGTGGGACACAGTCCATAAAAACCTATTCTACCACTTATTGATGCAAATTCATATATTGGAATATATTGCTTAAAGTCTGTATCTCCAATTATTGCTAATTTTACATCTTTTGAATACCATTCATTATTTTCTATTCTATCTATTATTCTTATTAGCTGTGAATGAATTTGATTATAATTTTTTTCTATTGAAATATATGTTGATTCTCCCATAAGTATATATGTATATATTAGATAGAAAGTTAATATAATTCCTACATAATTTAAGCATTTTTGCATTTTTTTATTTTTAAACAGATCTTGAATACTTGAAATATATATAATAACAGGAATTATATATGGAGCACACATTG
Source organism: uncultured Clostridia bacterium (assembly GCA_948517135.1). GTDB lineage: Bacteria > Bacillota > Clostridia > TANB77 > CAG-508 > Scatovivens. The sequence continues at coordinate 1,409 of CAORJJ010000096.1, forward strand.
TTGGTGCAAGTGATGATTTTAAAACTATTAACCTAATGATATTTTGCATTATTGGTAATATTAAAAACAATATGTATAATGTTAATATTTTTATAAATCTATTTGAAAAATCATAATTATTTTTAAATATAATAATTATGATATTTATATTCAATAATACTTCTATCCCTATATAAATTATTTGTCTAAAATATGGGGAATTATTAAACATTACATCAGAAAAATAAAATCTATAAAAATCCTCATAAGTCCAATATATTCCTTTAAATAAATTTTTTATAATATATCCGAAATCATCATGTACTCCATAATATGCTGTAATAGGTATATTTAATATGTTTAATATTAATTTTGTTATAATATAATATTAATGAAATAATTATATCTATTATAACTACAAAACTTTTTTTTAGAAATTTTTTTACATTATTTTTATTTTTGGCTAAATCTAAAAATAAAATCATAATAGATAAACAAATTGTAAATGATAAAAAAGTTTGATATATGGATAAATAAAAAATAACAGCTATAATTCCATATATATGATACTTTCTTTGTTCCTTTAATAAAAATTTAACAGATAATACTGATAAAAACATTGCTATAAAATAGCTATCTGAAGTATATGTATACAATAATATATTATATACATATGGCGTAGTTACAATTATTATTGATATTATTATAATCAGTAGTTTAGATTTCATTTTCAGTAAATCATTTATTAAAATCGAAGTTAAGCTCAAGAAAAAAAATGATATCAAACATATAAAAAATGGACTTACGATTCCAAATCTCAATGTATTAAGAAAATATATTCCCCATCGTCCAAGCGATATCTCCCATTCTCCTGGTAAATAATAACTTCCATTAGCAAATGTATCTGCGATAGATACTAACTGAGAGTAACATGTAAAATGAACTAATACTGCTGTAATAAACGTTGTACAAAAAGCAAATTTTCTTTCACTTGTAATATAACTTTTTATTTTTTTCAAAATATTATTTTCTTCCACTAATATTCCTCATCTATCATTTTATATAATCTTCAATCTGTTTTTTCATACACTCTTCTAAATTTTCTATATCACACTTCTCAAATTCAACAATTTTATCAACAGTTTTTTCTATGTTCCAAATCGGTTTCCAATTAAAAGTATTCTTTATTTTATTACAATCTAATTTTAAATAATTGCTTTCAAAAGGTCCATTGTCTGCTTGATTTATATACTTAATATTCTCCCATTTTTTACAAAATATTTCAACTAATTCTTCAGTTCTTATAATATCATCTTCATTTGGTCCAACATTATAACTTCCTACATATTTTTCATCATGATATTGTTTTTCAGCTATCATTAAATATGCAAATAATGCCTCCAAAATATGTTGATATGGTCTTATAGAATTTGAATTTCTTATAATTATATCTTCACATTTCTTTGCAGCTCTAACACAGTCTGGTATTATTCTATCTTTAGAAATATCTCCACCACCTATAACATTTCCTGCCCTTGCAGTAGAAATTCTAACTCTATTATCCGAAAAATATGATTTTTTATAGGCATCTGTAACCAATTCTGAACATGATTTACTATTTGAATATGGATCATATCCATTAAGTCTGTCATTTTCTTTATATGCATAATCCTCTTCATTATTCTCATACACTTTATCTGTTGTTACATTTAAAAAAGATTTTACAGATTTATTTCTTCTTACACATTCTAAAATATTTACAGTCCCCATCACATTTGTTTCATATGTATATACTGGCATTTCATATGCTTTTCTAACTATTGGTTGAGCAGCTAAATGTACTACAATTTCTGGATTAAACTTATCAAATTCTTTTTTTAAATTTTCTAAATCTCTTACATCTCCATAAACAGAATCAATTTTTTTATCTAAATTAATTTTAGCAAACAAACTATTCTCTTCTGGCTTTAAAGCATATCCTTTTACTATTGCTCCAGCATCGTTCAAAATTTTGCAAAGCCAAGTTCCTTTAAATCCCGTATGTCCTGTTATAAATACTTTTTTATTTCTATAAAATTCTAAATCTACCATAAGCCTTCTAATCTTTCCATTTCTTCCATTTTGCATTTCCTGAGTCCCACATTTCTTCTAGTTGTCTTTTATCTCGTTGTGTATCCATTCCAAACCAAAATCCTTCATGATTATATGCAGCAAGTTCTCCTTTTTTTGATAAAGCCTCTAGAATATCTTCAAACATAATATTGTCACTATCTTCTGGTAAATAATCAAATATTTCAGGATTAATAACCATATATCCAGCATTTATTAAACTTCCATCTTGTGATTTTTTTTCTCTAAATTCTGTAACTATTCCATTTTCGTCAACATCAATTATTCCGAATCTCTGTCCAAAATAATACGATGTGATTGTTGCAATTTTACCATGTAATTTATGAAATTCTAATAATTTGTTCATATCAACATCACTAACACCATCACCATATGTTAAGAAAAAAGTTTCTCCATTTACATATTCTTTTATTCTTTTTACTCTTCCTGCTGTTAGTGTATGTAAACCAGTATCTACAAGAGTTACTTTCCAGTTCTCACAATGATTATTATGCGTTATCATTTTATTTTCCTTAAAATCAAATGTAACATCCGATGTATGTAAATAATAATCATTAAAATACTCTTTTATTTTATAACCTTTATATCCTAAACATATAATAAAATCATCAACTCCATGATAGGAATATTCTTTCATTATATGCCATAAAATTGGTTGTTCACCTATTTCTATCATAGGCTTAGGCTTCAAATATGATTCTTCAGAAATTCTAGTTCCTAAACCACCTGCTAAAATTACACTTTTCATTTTTTATTTCCTTCTATCTTTTATTTTGCAATATATTTAAAAAATATTGAATTTTCCTTTGGATTTTCAGTCACAAAATTAGATGCGACTTCGTCTAATTTTGTATATGTTTTTGTGATATCACATACATAATTTATTTTTCCAGCTTCATTTATACGATAAATTGCTCTAGCATATTCACATAATGGAGTAACTAATCCGATACATAATACTAATGTTAAAAATATGAAAGTTAATGTTACTCCTTTTTTATTTTTTTCTTCTAAATATTTTTGTACTATCCATATATCTATTACAAGCAATAATGGTATAGATACTCTCATTGAAAAATCATATTCATATCCTAATTGAAATAGTGGAATTACAAATAAAGCAATCATTATTATATAAAATAGTGAATTTTTCTTTTGAGTTTTTATTAAAAATATTCCATATATACCAACTTCAATAAACCAAAAAATTAATAATTTGAACAATTCAAAAGGAGTTAGCAAATCTGTCATAAGAGAAAATCCTCCTCCATCTGTACTTCCTACAGCAGATGAATTTCCAAAGTAGAAACATCCATATAGTGGTAATATAGAAATGAATGCCAAAATATTTTGGATTGAAAAAATATATTTAATAAAACTTACTATTTTTCTATTTTTTATTGATTCAATTAAAAATCGTATTCCATTACATGCAAATAATATAACAAGTCCTATAAATGGTAGTGGTGAAAATGGCAATGCAAGTAATATTAGTAACATATAATTATTAACTTTTTTCTCTTCAAAAAACATTAAAGTTATAATCCAAACTGGTATACTTTGATTAAACACCCAAAATAATTGTGTAATCATAGAGCTATATTGATATGTTATTCCCCACCATTCTAAATGTATTCTTCTTAAAAACACATTAAATGTTCCAAAAATTGACATTCCTACAACATCTAATCCACTAAAGAATAAAAAAACAAAAATTGCTAAATATATATCTTTCTTCTTTTCCAATTTTAAAATTTTAATTATCCATAAAATTGCAATTAAAACACCAAATGAATTCCAAAGTAAGAGTACAATATTTCCAACTTGAAATGCAAATTCTAATGATAATTTTTTCATTATACTTGTAAATATATTGGGAACTATACTACTTATAACATTGGCAATAACTATAACAATCTTTCCAAAAACGCTTGGTACCATCCATTGTCCAATATAATAAGTAAGCGCAGAATTTGATTTTTCATAATATACTGGCCAATCTTGCTGTACTAAATCTCTAAAAATGGCATTTCTAGCATCCCAGTCGCTACTTTGATAAAATAATCCACCATGCCCTGACGTTATACAAATTAATAATATTATAATAAATATGGGTATTATTTTCTTAAACTCAATAATATTTTCAGTTTCATTTTTAACTTGATTATGTAGTAGTTTTAGAATTATTATCAAACATATTGTTATTGGAATTGAAAATATTGGCTTTGTCCATCCTATAACAAATATTATAATAGGTGTAATTAAATATAAGTATGAAATTATTTTTAGTTTTTTTTCTGTCATTTGTATTTTTTTAGCCTTTCTTAAAATGTTTAGTTTTGAAGTTATTATATATAGAAAATTTCCTTTTGTAAATAAAAAAGATAAAATTTTACAGAATGTACATATTGTAGAGCACAAAAAAAGAAATACAGTAAACTGTATTTCTTTTTACCGATATTTATCATTTCTACTAATTTTCGTGAACATTACCAGCAAATCTTCTAACAATAGAAATAATACCTGTAGCTGCAAATAATACTACTGCACCAACTACGTATACAACAGCATGTTTTTTAATTTCAGCTTTATCACTAGGAGCAGCAGAAATATATTTAATAGCTAAAACAATTAACATAATTACTGCCACACCAGAACCAACTACTTGTACAGTTGTTAAAAGTGCTCCAACAATTCTGTTAACGCTATCAGCAGCACCTGAATTATCTTCTGCATTTACAGATACACTATGTTCATTAATCTCACCATATTTTAAAGAATATGTATTTGGGATAATTGACGCTACTAAAAGTAATGCTAGTAGTGTGATAGTAACTACCTTAATTACATTATTTTTCATAATAAAATCCTCCTTTTTATCATACTTAAATATATTATATACTTTTTTTTGTTATTTTTCAACATTTTTCAGTATATTATATTAT
>CAORJJ010000097.1:0-1702 GCA_948517135.1 uncultured Clostridia bacterium
ATTCCATATATTTCAGCTTTTATAACAATATTTTTATTATATAATAAGGGAATAAAAGAAATTATTATTTTAGCTTTACTTGCAATTAATTTTATAGTTCTTTATATAAAAAAAGAAAATATAAAATTGAATGCATATCTTTTTAATATTGTAATATACATTTTTGGAATGTATTGTATATTTATAAATTCAGATATATTAAATGAAAATCTTAAAATTTTATTGCAGATTTGCTATTGTTTAATGGTATTTCTGGTAGAACAAGTATTGTTAAGAAATACAAAAAACGAATTTTTACAAAAATCTTCAATGGTTATTTCAATAATAAATATGGCAGTTATATATCTTGAAAGCAATAATGAATTAATTATAAAACCTTTTATAATTGTAATAATAGAAGAGATACTATTATTAATAGCTTTTGCAGAATCAAAAGAAAAAGGAAAATTAATATTAAGTTACTTAATTCCAAGTTGTTTAATTCTTATTGGATGTAATATTTTAACTGTATTTAATAAGGGATATTCATATTATATTATTTTAGCAATTTTGGTTTTTTTAATTGGTGAATTAGTAAAAAATGTAAAATTAAGTAAAGGATTTTTCATTATATCTCATTTATTTATTGGAAGTACGTATTTAGTGATTTCTGCTATAAAGCCAGCATTTTTTGATGATGTTATTTACTTTATTATATTACTTGCAATTTATAGTTATAGTTTTATGAAAAATAAAAAACTTCGAATTTTTAAATATTTTTCTTATGTTACAGGCAGTTTAGTTTTATATACAGGAGCCAATTTTTTACAATTAGAAAATGATGCAGTATTTTTAATCCCAACAATAACAGCAATATGTATTAGATTTTTGGAAAATAAATTTGAGATTTTAAAAGATAAAAATAGTAAAGTTTTTAAAACAATATTAGAATTTTTTGCATATACTACTTTACTTTCAGCTAGTAGTAATATAAAAATAATATTTACAACGTTATTTACAGTATATTTATCATTTATTTCTATTTATAAAAAGAGAATATCAATAGAGACAATAACTTCTGGAATATATTTATTCGCATCTTTAGATAATTTTGAGAGTTATTATATAAAAGAAATATTTTGCTTAATTTGGGCTGGATTACATTTTTATGTATTTAAGGATAATAAAGAAAATGATATTTTTAGAGGAATACTTTATATATGTTGTTTAGTTTTATATAGTACAATATTATGTGAAATAGAACTAGATAAATATTATTCTTTTAGTATGATAGGAGTAACAGTAGTTGCAATGTTATTTACTAAAACAATTATTAATAAATATACAAAAAATATAGATAATCTTGAATATGTTTTATTCTCTTTAATATATCTTACTGCTTTAGTCTCATATACTAGTGAAAAAGATGGAATGATATATGTACTTGCTCTTGTGGCAATTTTGATATATAGCTATACAAAAAAATATGGTGCTATATTTGTAGTAACAACATTAGGTATTATTGTAAATGCATTAGCATTAACTAGAGAATTTTGGTTTAGTATACCATGGTGGATATATTTATTATTAATAGGAACAATTTTAATTGGATTTGCTATTAAAAATGAATCAAATGAAAATAAAGAAAAAATTACAGTAGGGAAGGTAGTAAAGAAAATTAAAGATAATGTTGAAAAGTAGATAAAAAACTTGATTTTTAAAG
>CAORJJ010000097.1:1712-4187 GCA_948517135.1 uncultured Clostridia bacterium
TATTATAATAACAAATATTCTAATATAGAATTTCAAAAAATTTCAAAATATAGGGGCAAGCAAATAACCATAGAGTTTTTTGCTTGCCTTATTTTTTCAAAATATTTTTATTTCTTTTATTTTAATTTAATTTTTATTCTTATTAAATTTTCAATATTTAATACAAATTTTTCTAATTAATTTTTGAAATAATATATATGAATATAAGTACTGTAATAAACAGGAAAATTTAGCGTTTAAAGTAAAAAGCATGTAATTTCTTACATGCTTTTTACTTTTTACAATTTTAACAAATATCATTCATATCATATAATCCAGAATCTTTATGAACTATAAATGTAGCAGCCTTTACAGCTCCACTTGCAAATACAGCTCTGGAATTTACATTATGTGTAATTTCTAAACTTTCATTATCTCCAAAGAATATAACAGAATGTTTACCAACTTCGTTTCCACCTCTAATAGAATGAATACCAATTTCTTTTTTACTTCTTTTTTCACGTTTTCCATGTCTATTGTATTCATAACACATTGAGTTGTCTAAAGCTTTATTAATACTATCTGCAAGAATTAGGGCAGTACCACTTGGACTATCAATTTTTCTATTATGATGTGTTTCTATAATTTCAATATCTGAATCAGATAATTTTTGTGCAAGTTCTGCAACTAATTTTGATAATAAATTTACTTCATAAGACATGTTAGGTGATCTAAAAATAGGGAAGTCTTTTGAATATTTTTCAATTTTTTCTAAATCTATATCAGATAAGCCAGTTGTAGCAATAACAGTTGGAATTTTATTCTTGTGAGCAAATTCTAATATATTTAATGTAGCTTGAGGTACAGAAAAATCTATTATTACATCTGGTATTAAATTTATATTGTTTATATCTGTAAAAACAGGAAAAGAATTATCACCAGTATCGATTCTATCAAAGCCACCAATAACTTCAATATCTTGAGTTTTTCTTATTTCTTTTGCAACTTCTTGTCCCATTTTTCCATTGCATCCATTTATTAATACTTTTATCATATTTTTCTCCATTTCTATAAAAATTTGAATTTCTTTCTAAGCATTTTTACCATTTCGCGGGAAGCACAGTATTTATCTACTAAAGTTACAATATAGCTTTCTCTGTGTGCTGGAAATCTTAGAGTAAGAGGCCACATATGTTTTATTATGATGTCTTCTTCAAGTTCATTAATGTCAAATAAGTCTTTGGCATTATTTAGGGCTATTCTGGGATGCCTAAATGCATGAAATTTTTTTTGACCTTCAACATTTTTATCTCTCCAATCATAATAATAAAAATCATGTAGCATTGCTCCACGTGCAGCAGATACATAGTCTAATTTTAATTTTTTACAAATTGCATAACTATAAAAAGAGACACATAGGCAGTGATAATATCTAGATTTATTTTTATGCTGAACACGATTTTTTAATGATAATACATTAGGATTTGTAGCGATATCATTAATAATAGATCTAAATTCATTTATGCTAGGTTCAGCAATAATTAAGTTTTGGCTATTGTCTTTTGTAATTTCACCGTCCAAGATAAATACTCCTATTCTTTTAAAATTTATATAATTTATTTTAACATACTATTTTATTAAACCAAATGTTAATAATTCACTTTTTAGTTTTTCTTTTCCAGCTTCACTCATTTCAAGAAGAGGAAGGCGAGGGATACCAACATTGTATCCAATCATGTTTAAAGCAGACTTTACAGGTATTGGATTTACTTCACAAAATAGAGCTTTTACAAGAGGTATAGCTTTTAGTTGTGATTCGATAGATTCTTTTAAATTTCCATTTTCAAAATTTTCTACAATGTTATGTGTATATTCTGGAGCAATATTTGATAAAACAGAAATAACACCAATTCCTCCAAGTGAAAGAATAGGAGTAATTTGATCATCATTACCAGAATAGATATTTAAGTTATCTTTGCAAAGATGTGCAATTTCAGCAATTTGAGAAAGATTACCACTTGCTTCTTTTATTGCAACAATATTTTTTATTTCTGATAATTTTTGGCAAGTTTGAGGTAAAATATTTACACCAGTTCTACTAGGTACACTATATAAAATTATAGGTAGTTTTGTTTGTGATGCAATAGATGTATAATGAGCAATTAAACCATCTTGAGTAGTTTTATTATAGTATGGGGTAACGATTAAAGCACCATCTACACCAATATTTTCAGCCCATTTTGTAAATTCAATAACTGATGATGTACAATTTCCACCAGTACCAGCAATTACAGGAATTCTACCATTAACAGTTTTAACAGCAAATTCAATTGTTTTTTTTCTTTCATCAATAGTCATAGTTGAAGATTCACCAGTAGTTCCACAAACTATAATACTATCAACTTTGTTTTCGATTTGAAATTCGATTAGTTTTTCGAATTCTTTAAAATTTACACCATTTTCATCAAAAGGGGTAATAATAGCTGTTCCACAGCC
>CAORJJ010000097.1:4197-6383 GCA_948517135.1 uncultured Clostridia bacterium
ATAATTTTTTTCATAAATATATCCTTATCTTTAAAGAAATTAAAATCTTTAAAAGGTAATTTAATGTAAAAATATATTAATATTTTTTACGCTACTATTATATGTTAAAATTTCCAAAAAATCAATGAAATTTAAAGACACATAAAAATGAATATACATGAAATTATAGCATTTCTGATAAATCCAATATTAATTTTTCTGTTTTTTCCCAGCCAAGACAAGGATCTGTAATAGATTTTCCATATATTTTATCTTGTATGTTACAAGCACCATCTTCAATATAACTTTCTATCATAAGTCCTTTTACAAGCTTTTTTATATTATTTGATTTATTTCTACTATTTAAAATTTCTTTAGAAATTCTAACTTGTTCTTCATATTTTTTTCCTGAATTTGAATGATTTGTGTCTATAATTACTGAAGGATTTGTTAGACCTTTTTTCATATACTCATCATTTAATTTAACTAAATCTTCATAATGATAATTTGGAGAAGCATTTCCTTGATTATTTACATATCCTCTCAAAATTGCATGAGCATAATTATTTCCAGAAGTTTCGACTTCCCATCCTCTATAAATAAATTTGTGAGAACTTTGAGCAGCCAAAATAGAATTTAACATTACAGAGATATCTCCACTTGTAGGATTTTTCATACCAGCAGGCATATCAAATCCACTTGCAGTCATTCTATGTTGTTGATCTTCAACAGATCTTGCTCCAATTGCAACATATGAAAGAATATCTGAAAGATATTCGTAATTTTCAGGATAAAGCATTTCATCTGCACAAGTTAAACCAGTTTCTTTTACAACATTTATATGTAATTTTCTTATTGCTTCTAAACCATTTTTCATATTTTCTTTTTCTAGTATATTCGGCTGATGAAGCATTCCTTTATACCCAGTGCCAGTTGTTCTAGGTTTATTTGTATAAACTCTAGGTATAATAAAAATTTTATCTGAAACTTTTTTTTGAATTTTTGCAAGTCTTTTAATGTAGTCTAAAACACTTTCTTCACAATCAGCAGAACAAGGTCCAATTATTAATAAAAATTTGTCTGATTTTCCTGATAGTATATTTTTTATTTCTAAATCTCTTTTTTCTTTTAATTTCTTCATTTCAGAAGTTACAGGATACTTGTTTTTTATTTCTGCTGGTGAAGATAATTTTTCTATATAGTTTAATCCCATTTTAAATCCATCCTTTCTATGATAACAAAAAAGCCTTACTTAAGCTAATAAGTAAGGCTTTAATTTTAAAATTATTATATAAAGAAATAAGATAAAATTATAACAACTTACTAATAGCTTTTTTCATACAAAAATAAGCATAGAAACCAAAAAAGTCTACGCTTCTAAAATAGTTATATGAAAATACGCTATTAATTGATTGTATCATCTTTACTTTTCCTTCACAATTTTTAAAATAATATACAATATTTTCCAGATTTTGTCAATAAAAATTTTTAAGTAGGAAGTAATTAGTATTGTATAAGTGATTAAAATATTGTATAATAACAAAGTAGCCAAATTTATTATCATATATTTATGGGGGTGTATTTGGTTTCGACAGTATTCTAGAAGGATAAATAGCGAGTAGTGGAGATGCCTGGCCACTTAAAAAGGCATAAATTAAAAATAAACGCTGATAATAAAGAATTAGCATTCGCTGCCTAAGCCAGCGACGTCTTACTTTTGAAACCCACGGCTTAAGATAAGGCGACGATTAGTGGGAAACGAAGCTAATAATTGTTTTCGTTATTAGTGGGATATTTTGAAAACTACTTTAAATAAACTTTGTTTGTTTGGGATATTTGAAGGAAATTTTAATAACAAACTGCACTCGGAGAAGTTTATTTGGAAGGGGTATTGGACAGGAGTTCGACTCTCCTCACCTCCACCAAAAACTGCTGAATTTTAACAGAATTCAGTATTTTTTATTTTTATTGAAAAGTATTTGTAAGTATTGATACATCTGATGTATAAGTAATATTTCACATTCAATCATATTTCAAAACTATCTAACATTATTGAGTAATTTTTATAAATTGCACACTAATTGCACACCAATTTTTCATAATAAAAATAAATATTAATATATAACAATAAAAAGTTTTATGATAAAATATTTATAGTGAAATATAGAGATAAATAGTAAGTTGTAGAGGAGAGATAAATATGATAC
>CAORJJ010000098.1 GCA_948517135.1 uncultured Clostridia bacterium
ACCAAAAGAGGTGACAAGTAATATGGGTGAAAATCTATATAATAAATTAAAATATATATGTAAAAAGGGATTTTTATTATGAAGAGACTAAAGAAAATTTTTAAAATAATAATAATTACAATAATTATGTGTAGCATGACAAATATAGCTTTTGCAGTAGAATTTTCAGAATATTTGTCTGATGAAAAGCAATATACAGATGAATTTCTTGAATGGCAAAATTTGTCTGATGAAGAAAAGAGACAAAGAATTCAACCAAGAACTTATGTTGTTCCTAAAACAAAGGCTGAATCTACAAATCCAATAAATATTGTAGAAAATTTATCAGCAAAATATGAATCTAAATATGATTTAAGAAATGTTATACCTGAAAATATGATTGTAAAAAACCAAGGAAAAACAAATTCTTGTTGGGCATTTGCTGCATTGGGGTCACTAGAAACTAACCTTGCATTAAGAGATTATAAAAATAATGTTCCTGCAAAAGAATACGACTATTCAGAAAGACATATGGTATATGCAACAGCAAAAACTTTTTTAAATAATGTAATAAATGAAAAAGGTTTTAATAGAGAAGTAAATACTGGTGGAAATGCATTTATTTCAACAGCATATCTAACTAATGGTGTAGGGGCTGTCTTAGAATCTGATATGCCTTTTGAAGATAATGAAGATTTAATTGACATTAGTGAATTAAACAATAAAACTGTTCAAACACAAGTATATGATACAATGGATTTTTATAGTCAAATTGGTGATGAAGATAGTGAAGAATTAAGAAATGCTATGAAATATCATATAAAGAATTATGGTAGTATAGATGCTGGAATTCATGGTGCACAAATGAATTCAGAATATTATAATGATAAAACAGGTGCAATATATTGTGAAGATATTAAAAAAACACCTATGGATCATGGTGTTACTATAGTAGGTTGGGATGATGATTATAGTAAAGAGAATTTCAATGAAAAACATAGACCTACACAAAATGGTGCATGGATTATAAAAAATTCTTGGGGAGCTAATATAGAACTTTCAATGGATGCAGCGAAACAGGCAGTTTGGCAAACATATGAAGAAGAATGTAGAGAAAAAGGTTGGAATTCTGCTGAAGAAATTCCTGAAGAACTTGCTATAGATATATTTAGAGAATCTGGATATACTATTGAAGATGGAAAAATATATAAAGAAATTGGAGATAATGGATTTATGTATGTATCATATCAAGATGCTGTAATATATTATATGCTATATGGAATGATGCAAACAGATGACAAATTAAATTATGATAATCTTTATCAATATAATTTCTACGGTGCTCCAAGGGCAGTAAAATTTTTGACTTCAAGAATTTATTTAGCCAATATTTTTGAAAAACAAACAGATGGAAAAGAATATGTAAATCAAATTTCTATTGAAACACCAGAAACATATACATGTAAAGTTTATATAAATCCAAATGGAAGTGGAAAGAATAAAAGTGATTTTATTCCAGTTGAATTAAAAGCAGGAGCATCAGAAACAGTTGATGCAGGATATCATACTTTAGAATTTTTAAATCCAGTTGAAATTACAGGAGATGAATTTGCAATTCTTGTAGAAGTGCAAGGTACAAGGGATAAAGAAGTTTTAGTAAGTATTGAAACACCTATAGAAAATTCTTACTTTGATGTTGTAGAAATTGAAAATAATAAATGTTTTTGGACACTTGATGGTGCATTTGAAAATGGAGATTGGGTAGATTTTTCTAAAATAAATGAATTAAATAAAAATTATCCAAACTCAGATTTGACTATTAAAGCATTTACAATATCTGAAGTAAAAGAACAAGTTTTAGAAAATATTGAAATAACAAAAGCTCCTTCAAAAACAACATATGTTGTAGGTCAGAATTTTGATTCAACAGGAATGGTAGTATCAGCAATATATAATGATGGAGAAAAGAAACAAATTACAGATTACAAAATTGAAAATGGTGAAAACTTAGAAGTAGGACAAACATCAGTAAAAATTACATATCAAGGAAAATCAGTAGAACAAGAAATAAAAGTTGAAGAAAAGACAATAGAGTCAATTTCTATTGGAAGTTTACCAGCAAAAACAGAATATGTTCAAAATAAAGAAGAGTTAGATTTAACAGGAGGAACAATAAAAGCTGTATATTCAGATAATTCTGAGGAAGAAATTTCTATGAAATCGAGCTTAGTAAGAGTATCTGGATTTAACAATAAAGTGATTGGAAAATCAACAGTAACAGTTACATATTTAGAAAAAACAGCAACTTTTGCAGTTACAATAGTTGAAGAAAAAACAGAAAAACCAGATGAGCCACCAGCAAAAGTTGAAGCAGAGAATTCAATTTTTGATAATATGAAATCAAGTGTATCTAATGTAAAATCATATACTTTTACAGATAAATCAAAAAAACAATATATTACTATGGATATACAATTAAATAATATTACTAGAAGTACAAAAAATGATTCTATTGAATATTATTATTACTTATCATCTTCACCAAACAAAACAAATATAAAAGATTGGGTTAAAATAAAAGAAACACAAAATTCAACTTATAGATTAGCATTTTCTATAAACACAAATGATATTTCAAATTTTTCAGAAGTATCAAAATCAAATAAATTATATTTATATATAAAAGAAGTTGCTAAAAAGTCTTCAGATACAAAAACAATAATAACATCATCTGTTGAACTTCAGTATAAAGATAGCCCAGAAATATATTTAGATGGTGTAAAGAAAACTGATAATAATGGAAATAATAATAGTAATAACAACAATAACAATAATGGCAATAATAACAACAACAATAATAATAATAAAAATAATTCAAATAGTAATAAACAAAATACAAATACTAACACAAATACAAGAAGCTATGTAAATAATTCTGGTGATGATAATACAATATCAAATAAACAGCTACCAAAAGCTGGAACTGCTTTTCTATTTACAACAATTTTTGTAATTTCAATATTAGGAATATTAATGTATATAAAATATGAAAAGATTGATAAATAACTGAGATAAAGGGATGTACAAAAATTTCATAAAAAGTGAAATTTTTCGAACATCCCTCATTTATTTGATGTCGATTTATGAAAATTAAATTATTGTTTTTTTAAAATAAATGTATTGAAAAAAATTATCTTTTAGTATATAGTTAGTGAAGTATTATAAAATTATACAAGAGAAAGGAAGATAGAAATGATTGAAAACAGTTTAGTACCTTATGTAATAGAGCAAACAAGTAGGGGAGAAAGATCTTATGATATTTTTTCAAGATTATTAAAAGATAGAATTATATTTTTAGCTGAAGATGTAAATGCTACATCAGCAAGCTTAGTTGTTGCACAACTTTTATTTTTAGAGTCTGAGGATCCAGATAAAGAAATAAATTTATATATTAATAGTCCAGGAGGATCTATAACAGATGGAATGGCTATAGTAGATACAATTAATTATATAAAATGTCCTGTATCAACAATTTGTGTTGGTATGGCAGCTAGTATGGGAGCTGTACTTCTTGCATCAGGTGCAAAAGGAAAAAGATATGCTACTCCTAATGCTGAAATACTAATACATCAACCATTAATTGGTGGTGGTGGACTTTCAGGACAAACAACTGAAATAAAAATCCATGCAGATCATATGGTTAGAACTAGAGAAAAATTAAATAAATTATTAAGTGATAGAACAGGTCAAAGTTTAGAAACAATTGAAAAAGATACAGAAAGAGATAATTATATGACAGCACAGCAAGCATTGGAATACGGATTAATTGATGGAATATTAGATAAAAGAAACTAATTATTAATCCTAATTTTTAAGTATTTTGAAAGGAAGTTTACATGTCTAACAATAAAAATCAAGATAGTAGAATAGTAAAATGTTCTTTTTGTGGAAAACCACAAGAAGTAGTCAAAAAAATAATAGCAGGTCCAGGAGTTTATATTTGTGATGAATGTATAGCTCTTTGTCAAGACATTATTGATGAAGAAGTTTTTGAAACAGAAGAAATTGTTGAACAAGTTGAAATGCTTACACCTGCTGAAATAAAGAAAACATTAGATGATTATGTAATAGGGCAAGAAGAAGCTAAAAGAACTTTATCTGTTGCTGTTTATAATCATTACAAAAGAATTAATAATTTAGAAAATTTAGATGATATTGAAATACAAAAAAGTAATATTTTATTATTAGGTCCTACTGGATGTGGAAAAACATTACTTGCACAAACACTTGCCAAAATATTAGATGTTCCTTTTGCTATTGCTGATGCAACAACATTAACAGAAGCAGGATATGTAGGAGAAGATGTTGAAAATATTCTTTTAAAACTAATCCAAGCAGCAGATTATGATGTTGAGAAAGCTCAAAAAGGAATCATATATATTGATGAGATTGATAAAATAACAAGAAAATCAGAAAATCCATCAATTACTAGAGATGTTAGTGGAGAGGGAGTTCAACAAGCTTTACTTAAAATTGTTGAAGGAACTGTTGCATCTGTTCCACCTCAAGGTGGAAGAAAACACCCTCATCAAGAGTTTATTCAAATTAATACATCAAATATATTATTTATATGTGGTGGAGCTTTTGAAGGTTTAGAGAATATCATAAATGATAGAACAGGTAAAAAATCTATGGGATTTGGAGCTGAAATTCAAAGTAAAAAAGATATTGATAAAACAGAAATATTTAAGCAATTATTACCTCAAGATTTATTAAAATTTGGTTTAATTCCAGAATTTGTAGGAAGACTACCAATTGTTGCAACATTAGAAGGACTAACAAAAGAGGCATTAATAGATATTGTTACAAAACCAAAAAATGCGTTAGTAAAACAATATAAAAAGCTTGTAGAACTAGATGGAGTTGAGCTTGAATTTAATAAAGATGCCTTAGAGGCAATTGTTGATAAGGCCCTAGAAAGAAATACTGGAGCTAGAGGTCTTAGATCTATAATTGAAGAAATTATGAGAGATATAATGTATGATATACCATCTAATGAAAAAATAGCAAAATGTATTATAACTAAAGATACTGTTTTAAATAAAAAAGAACCAGAGTTAGTTATTGATGAAAATAAAAAACGTGAAGTTCCAAAACAAGTAAAAAAAGTAAAGTCTAAAAAACAAGAAACTGCATAAATTATAAAAAGCTAGAAAGTTTAATTTCTAGCTTTTTTTTACAAATATTATTCATTTATTAGACATGTTTTAGACATAAATTGATAGTATAATTTAAAAATCACATTTGATGTTAATTTGAAAAGGAGTGAACTACAAATGAAGATTGTCAAAATGAGCCTTCATAAGTTCAAAGATGTCTGCCGGACGATGTGGAAAAAGATTAAGCATGTAGGATGGAAATGGGTACTCAAATATGAGAAACACCATGGACTTGCAAAACGTTGCTTCTTCTGTGAGGAAAATATTTTTTGTGAGTACTGTGGTGGTTTGTGTGAAAACAAGCTTTTCCATCCAATGCGCTGTTCTGATTACCACAGCACAAGGTAAAATTATAGCACTGGAGATTTCGCATATGTATAAAGCGAAGCCTCTAGTGCTTCTTTATTTTAATATACAATTCATATCTTCTGGTAAAGGAATATCAAAAGCTATTTTTTCTTTTGATATTGGATGTATAAATGTAACTTTGTAGCTATGAAGTGCTTGTCTAGAAATTAGATTTGAAGAATTTCCGTAAAGTGAATCACCAAGTATAGGATGGTTGATGTATTTTGAATGAACTCGTATTTGATGAGTTCTACCAGTTTCTAATTTAAAATGTACTAAGGATAATGATAAGTTAGAAAATACAAAATTTTTAATTAATTTGAAATGAGTTATTGCAAAATCTCCATTAGAATTTATTTCTCTTTCAATAATTGACCCTTCTTTTCTTGAAATAGGAGCATTAATTGTTCCTGATTTTTCAGTTAAATTTCCTTCTAGTATAGCTAAATATTCTTTACAAAATGTTTTTGATTTCATTTGTTTTACTAAGCATTCTTGAACATATTCATTTTTAGCAAAAATAACAATTCCAGAAGTATCTTTATCTAATCGATTCACTGGTCGTATCTTTTTCTTTAGTCTGATTTGGTCAAAATAGAAACGTACTCTGTTAGAT
>CAORJJ010000099.1 GCA_948517135.1 uncultured Clostridia bacterium
AATTTGGAGTTTTAAAATAATAAAAAGAAAGGAAAAATTATGAATAAACTTTTAAAGAAAATCACTAAAAAAGAAATTTTATATGTTGTGCTTAGCTTAATTTTAATAATAGCTCAGGTTTGGTTAGATTTAAAAATGCCAGATTACATGTCAGAAATAACAAAACTAGTTCAAACAGAAGGAAGCCAAATTTCAGATATATTAGTACAAGGAGCATATATGCTTGCTTGTGCTACTGGAAGCTTAATATCAGCATGTATAGTTGGATTTTTAGCATCATATATTGCAACATCTTTATCAGCTAAATTAAGAGAAGAACTATTTTCACAAGTTGAAGAATTTAGTATGGAAGAAATGAATAAATTTTCTGTTAGTAGTTTAATTACAAGAACTACTAATGATGTTTCACAAGTGGAAATGCTAATTGCAATGGGGTTACAATTAATGGTGAAAGCACCAATTACAGCTATATGGGCAGTATTAAAAATATTAGATAAAAATTTTACATGGAGTGCAATTACAGGTGGAGCTGTTTTAATATTATTAATAACAATAGGAATATTAATGAAACTTGTATTTCCTAATTTTAAAAAAGTTCAAACAATGCTTGATAATGTAAATAATGTAACACGAGAAAATTTAACAGGAATTAGAGTTGTTAGAGCTTTTAATGGAGAAGAATACCAAGAAAATAAATTTGAAGAAGTAAATAAAGAACTAACAAGATTACAAACATTTAATCAAAGAACAATGTCTATAATGTCACCAGTAATGTATATGATAATGAATGGCTTAACACTTTCCATTTATTTTGCTGGTAGCTTTATAATAAATGAAGCACTAGTTACAGATAAATTAGGAATATTTAGTGATATGGTTGTATTTTCATCTTATGCAATGCAAGTTATAATGTCATTTTTAATGGTTGCAATGATATTTATGATGGTTCCTAGAGCCTCAGTATCAATAAAGAGAATTTCAGAAGTTTTAAATTCAAATATATCAATTAAAGATGGAAAAAGAAAAGAAGGTAAAAAAGGTGAAGAAGGATCTGTTGAATTTAAAAATGTTTCATTTAAATATCCAGATTCACAAGAATATACTTTAAAAAATATTTCTTTTAAAGCAAATAAAGGAGAAACTATTGCAATAATAGGTTCAACAGGTAGTGGAAAAACTACATTAATAAACCTAATTCCAAGATTTTTTGATTCTACAGATGGAGAAATTTTAGTAGATGGTGTTAATGTAAAAGAATATGTTCAAGAAAACTTACACAATAAAATTGGATATGTACCACAAAAAGCAGTTCTATTTAATGAAACAATAAAAAATAATATTGATTATGGAGAAAATGGAAAAAAGAAAAAAACAGAAAAACAAATAAAAGATGCAATAAGAGTAGCACAAGGAACTGAATTTGTTGAAAAAATGGAAGGAAATTATAATGCACATATTGCACAAGGAGGAACAAATATTTCTGGTGGTCAAAAGCAAAGATTATCAATTGCTCGTGCGATAGCAAGAAATCCTGAGATATACATTTTTGATGATTCATTTTCAGCATTAGATTATAAAACTGATTATAAATTAAGAAAAGATTTAAAAGAATATACAAAAAATACAACAAGTATTATAGTAGCTCAAAGAATTGGAACTGTAATGCATGCTGATAAAATTTTAGTTTTAGAAGATGGAAAATGTGCTCGGAATAGGAACGCATAAAGAATTAATGGAAAATTGCTCTGTTTATCAAGAAATAGCTTACTCACAGTTAAGTAAGGAAGAGCTAGATGCTTAAATGAAAGGATGAAATTAGAAGATGGCGAATAATGAAAAACATGTACAAAGAAATGTTGGTCCAGGAAGAGTTCATGAAAAACCAAAGAACTTTAGAAAAGCAATGAAAAAACTACTTGGATATAAAAAATCTTTAATACCTGCTTATGTAATAACAATGATTTTAGCAATAGCAAGTTCAATATGTTCAATAGTAGGACCAAATAAATTATCAGAGTTAACAGATGTTATAACACAAGGGTTAATTACAGGAATAGATTTAGAAAAAATAACAAGTATAACAATATTTTTACTAATAATATATATTATTAGTGCAGTTTTTGGATTTTTAACAAGTTTTATAATGGCAACTGCAGCAAATAATCTTGCAAAAACATTACGTACAAATATTTCTAAAAAAATAAATAAATTACCATTAAGATATTATGATAAACATTCATTTGGAGATATTTTATCTAGGGTAACAAATGATGTTGATCAAATTGGTATGTCAATAAGTCAAAGTTTAGATTCTTTTGTATCAAGCTTAGCACTTTTTATATCAGCTATTGTTATGATGTTTTATACAAATTGGATAATGGCGCTTACTGCAATATTAACTTCTGTTATAGGATTTGTATTTATGTTTGCAATTTTAGGAAAATCACAAAAATATTTTAATCAAAGACAAGTAGAACTTGGAAATTTGAATGGACATATAGAGGAAATATATTCAGGATATAATGTTGTAAAAGCATATAATGGAAAAGAAAAGGCAACAAAAGATTTTAGGAAATATAATGAAGCATTATTTAACTGTAGTAGAAAAAGTCAGTTTTTATCAGGATTAATGCAACCAATAATGGGATTTATAGGAAACTTTAGTTATGTTGCAGTTTGTGTAATGGGAGCTGTACTTGTAAAACAAAATCTTATTACATTTGGTGTAATTGTAGCATTTATGGTGTATATTAGACTTTTTACATCACCACTTCAACAAATGGCACAAAGATTAACAAACTTGCAAACAGCAGCTGCTAGTAGTGAAAGAGTATTTGAATTTTTAGAAGATGAAGAAATGATTGATGAATCTAATAAAACAAAATATTTAAATAAAAATGAAATTAAAGGCGATATAGAATTTAACCATGTTAAATTTGGATATGATTCAGATAAGCTCATAATTAAAGATTTTTCATGTATTGCAAAACTAGGAGAGAAGATTGCAATTGTTGGTCCAACAGGTGCAGGAAAAACAACTTTAGTAAATTTGCTTATGAAGTTTTATGAAATAAATTCAGGAGATATATTAATTGATGGAATTTCAACTAAAGATTTAAAAAGAGAGAATATTCATGAATTATTTACTATGGTACTTCAAGATACGTGGTTATTTAATGGTACTATAAGAGAAAATATAGTTTATAATAAAGAAAATGTAACAGATGAAGAGGTTATGAAAGCTTGTAAAACAGTAGGATTAGAACATTTTATTAAAAGTCTTCCTAAAGGTTTAGATACACTTTTAACAGATACTGATAGTATATCAGCAGGACAAAAACAATTACTTACGATAGCTAGAGGTATGATTGAAGCAACACCATTTTTAATATTAGATGAAGCAACAAGTAATGTAGATACAAGAACAGAGGAACTAGTTCAAAAAGCTATGGATAAATTAACAGAAGGTAAAACATCATTTATTATAGCTCATAGATTATCAACAATAAGAAATGCAGATATGATTTTAGTTGTAAATGAAGGAAATATTATAGAACAGGGAAATCATGAAGAGTTGATTTCTCAAAATGGATTCTATGCTGATTTATATAATTCTCAATTTAAAAAAGATGCATAAAAAGTGACATATAAAATATGTCACTTTTTTAGCACTCATATATTGACATTGCTAATTATGAGGTATATAATCTCATACAGTACAAAAAACATTATTGAAAGGAAGATTAATTATGGGAACAAAACAATTTAAAGCAGAGTCTAAAAGACTATTAGATTTAATGATTAATTCAATTTATACAAATAAAGAAATTTTTCTTAGAGAGTTAATATCAAATGCAAGTGATGCAATTGATAAATTATATTATAAATCATTAACAGATAGTAATATAAAACTTTCAAAAGATGATTTCAAAATTCAAATAGATGTAAATAAAGAAAATAGAACAATTACAATAACAGATAATGGAATAGGAATGACAGAAAAAGAATTAGAAACAAATTTAGGAACTATAGCTAAAAGTGGTTCATTAGCATTTAAAGAAGAAAATGAGAAAAAAGAAGATATAGATATAATTGGTCAATTTGGTGTAGGATTCTATTCTGCATTTATGGTAAGTAAAGAAGTACAAGTTTGTAGTAGGGCTTATGGAGAAGATAAAGCATATTGTTGGAAATCAAAAGGTGTAGAAGGTTATGAAATAGAAGAATGTGAAAAAGAACAAGTTGGAACAAAAATTGTTTTATATTTAAAAGAAGACACTGAAGAGGAAAATTATAGTACATTTTTAGATGATTATACAATAAAAAATATAGTAAAAAAATATTCAGACTATATTAGAGTTCCTATTAAAATGGAAGTAGAACATCAAAGACCAAAAGAATCACAAGAAAATAATTCAGAAGAGAATAAAAAAGAATATGAAACATATACAGAAAATGAAACTTTAAATAGTATGATTCCTATTTGGAAGAAAAATAAATCAGATATAAAAAAAGAAGAATATAATTCATTTTATACAGATAAATTTGGAGACTTTGAAGAACCATCAAAAATAATTCATACTTCAATAGAAGGTAATGTAAGTTATAATGCATTATTATTTATTCCATCTAGAATACCATATGATTATTATACAAAGGATTTTGAAAAAGGTTTACAATTATATTCTAATGGAGTTTTAATAATGGATAAATGTTCAGATTTATTGCCTGATTATTTTAGCTTTGTAAAAGGATTAGTTGATAGTCAAGATTTATCATTAAATATTTCAAGAGAAATGTTACAACATGATAGACAATTAAAAATTATAGCTAAAAGTATTGAAAAGAAAATTAAATCAGAATTAGAAAGTATGTTAAAACTAAATAGAGAAGATTATGAAAAATTCTTTAAAACATTTGGAAATCAATTGAAATTTGGAATATATAATGACTATGGAATAAATAAGGATAATCTTCAAGATTTAATTATGTTTTATTCATCTACTGAAAAGAAATTAGTAACATTATCTGAATATGTAGAAAGAATGAAAGAAGGACAAGATAAAATTTATTATGCAGCAGGAGAAAGTGTTGATAAAATAGATATGTTGCCACAGGTAGAAGGAGTAAAAGATAAAGGATATGAAATACTTTATTTAACTGATGATATAGATGAATTTGTAATTCAAGTTATATTTAATTATAAGCAAAAGCAATTTGCTAATGTTTGTGCAAATAATTTAGATTTAGATTCAAAAGAAGAAAAAGAAGAATTACAAAAAGTAAATGAAGAAAATAAAGAAATGTTTACTATAATGAAAGAAGCAATTATAGATGTTCAAGGGGTTAGATTTACACATAAATTAAAAAATCACCCAGTATGCTTAACAAGCGAAGGTGCAATATCAGTTGAAATGGAAAAAACATTAAATTCTATGCCTAATAATCAAAATGTAAAAGCTCAAACAATTCTTGAAATTAATGAGGCTCATCCAATAGCAGAAAAAATAAAGAACTTATATGATACAGATAAGGAAGAATTGAAAAAATATTCTAAAATTCTTTATAATGGAGCAAGATTAATTGAAGGTTTGAATATTGAAAATCCAACAGAATTTAGTAATATGATTTGTGATATTATATCTAAATAAAGTATTATTTTAGCGAGTAATTATTTTGTAGATTATTAAATCAAATATATTATTCATATACAGTTCCTT
>CAORJJ010000100.1 GCA_948517135.1 uncultured Clostridia bacterium
CGCCACCACGGCCTCCACCGCCGTAGCCATGTCCTCCAAAACCTCCACCTCTTGAAGAAGTATGAATAGATCTACCAAATGATCTTGAGGTTCTATGGAAATTTGCTGAGTGAATATAGCAGTGATGATTTAATATTGGGCTATTATCAATATTAAATTCTTTTGCATGTATTTTTATAGCTTTTATAACTTTTTCAGAAATACCAAAAGCAGTTGCATAAATTAAGTATTTTTCCCATAAAGGTAATTCATGTATTTCTTTTTCATTAATTAGAGTATCACTATTTAAAAAGTTATATAATCCATACCATTTTGCTTGTTCGTTTAATCCATATTGTGTAAATAAAACTGAATTACTTGCTTTAGTTGATAAATAAATATATCTCCATATACAAGCAATACCAAGAATAGTATATGCTCCAAATCCTAGTGCCATAGGGGTGAAATAAGATATTCCATTTATAACAGTTAATAAAATTAGTCCCCAACGTAAACTTGATTTAGCACTAATATTAAGTTCTTTTTGAGGAAGCTCGTAATCTGATGATTGAAAGTATCCTTGCATTACACCACATTCTAAAGCTGGTTTCTTTTCCATATCTTTTACAAATGAATTGGTGAATACATAATCATTATTAATGCAAGTTTGTAAATTTGAAACCGTAATTGAGTTATTATAATTCCTAGCATGTCTTTCTAATAATTGTAAATAAAGTCTTTCTGATGTAGTAAGTGGTTCTAAAGTAGCACCAGTATTTTCATTTATTGTTATATACATAGGTTCAGGTGAATAATCAGGTGAGTCAGTAAATTCTTGAGTAACATAGCTAGTATGGATAGGCTCTAAAGTGATTGTAGTATTAGAACTATTCCATTCACCATAATTACTAGATTTAGTAACTGTTACATATTGTTTTCTTACTAAACTAAGTAAAATAGCTGCATATTCTTCTTTTTTTTCTTTATTTTCATTAAATGGATCTTGCATAAATACCAATTCAGATGCAAAAATTGGATCTAAGTCACTTGGTATTTCTCTAAAATATTCATAATCTGTTTCTGGACTATAAAAATTATATTTTTCTTTAAGTTTCTTATATTTCTGTTTTGTAGTATATATTATAATTGGTATACTAATAATAGATATTATTAATAAAAAAGTTTTATATGTATTAAACATTTCATTTTGTGTCTCATAATAGTTATTTTCTGCAATGCACTCATCTAAAACATTTTCGTTTGAATATATGTTATTAGGTGCATATTTTGTAAAAATATGTTTATCTTCTCCATATGAAAGCAAACAAAATTCTATATATCGATTGTGATAGTTGAATTTTAAGTCTGATTTATTTAAGTTAATTGAAAATGTATGATATCCAGGATTTATAGAATTTGATTCAGTATATGGAATTCTAGCGTTAGATGTTCCAAAAGAATATGAATAATATGTAGATGGCATTAAATAATCAGGTATAAGTATTTGAGCTTTGTAGGAATTTAATTTTGTAATGGAATTACCAGAATACATACTTAAATATAGTTCAGAACAATCATTATATTTTAAACTAGCATTATTTAGAGAATATACAATTTTAAAAGTCAATTTTTCTCTATATGTCCAAGGAATATATATTAGTAAAGATTCGTCATTATCAGGATAGGTTCCAGTTCCTTTACTATGATGCCAATGCATTGTATCATATTGAGTAAAATCTTCGTCATCCCAATACATTTTTGGTGTTTCTCTATAAGGTATTTCTGTACCATTATCTAAGATTTGAGTAACTGATTTTACATCATAATTTACTCTTAGTCCATCAACAGTATCTTCTGGAAGTTCTCTCCATAGCTCTTTATAAGTATTAAATTTTGAAGATGCGTGTACATCAAATGTTAAATATTCAGTAATTTCTACATTTGCTTTTCCATTTTCATCATCATGCAATATTGCAGTATATTCAACATCAGTTAGATTACAATAGTCATTAGGATTTAGATTAAAAGAATCAATTCCAAAATCTTCTAAAGTGTAACCATCAGAAATAAATGATATTAAAATTATAAAGATGAAAAACAGAAAAGGTAATATTGCTGTAAAAATACCATTTATGATTTTTTTTATTTTTAGAATAAAGAATTTTAAGTATTTCATTTATACCTCCCAAATTAATATATAGAAATTATATATGTATTCTAAAATTTTGTAAATAATATTAGTTATAATAATAAGGAAAGATAGATGAAAAGGTATTTACAAAGAAAGATTTATATAATAAAATTTATTGTATAAATCTTTAAAATAATAAAGGAGAAAATTATGAAAAAGTTAATTATAGTTATTTCAATTATTTTAGTAATAGCTGTTATTGTATGTGGAGTTTTATTAATGAAAAATAACAACAATAGCAATAACAACAACAATGAAAGCAATAATAACAACAGCAATGCAGAGTCAAAGGAGAAAAAACTTCAAACAGCTGAAGAAATTCAAAATATGATAAACACAATTTATACTAGTGGAACAGTAGAATTACCATCTTTAGAAATAGAAACAATAGATGCAAGTGATGAAACTCAGGTTAATGTTTTTACTGGTTTGAAATCAAATGCAAATGTTGAAGAATTAGTTGTGTCTGTACCATTTATAAATTCTCAAGCATATTCTCTTGCAGTTGTTAAAGTAAGCGAAAATGCTGACATTGAGCAAATGAAACAAGAGATGTTAGATAATATTGATATGAGAAGATGGATTTGTGTATCAGCAGAAAAACTATATATTACAAACTATGAAAATATTATATTTTTAGTAATGTCTAGTGAAGAATGGGCAAAACCAGTGTATGAAGAATTTAAAAATTTTGTTGAAAATAATATCGGAAAAGAGTTAGAAAAATCCGAAACAGCAGACATCGATCTTCCACCAGAGATGTAATTTTTAGAATTAATAATAAAGCTTCCATTGATTTTGGAAGCTTTATTATTAATCAGAAAGTAGGAGAATATGTTATTTACAAGTATTAGCTTTTTATATTATTTCTTACCAATTGTAATAGTTTTTTATTTTATTGTGCCTAAAAAAGTGAAGAATATTGTGCTATTTATTGCATCAATGATATTTTATTTTTATGGTGAGCCAAAGTATATTTTTTTAATGTTAGCTGAAATTTTAGTTGCTTATATTGGAGCAATATTAATTGATAAGTACAAGAAAAAAAGTTTATTAGTGCTTACTAGCTTTATACATATTGGTTTATTATGTATTTTTAAGTATACAGATTTTATTATACAAAATGTGAATAATCTATTAGATGTAAAGTTATCTCTTTTAAAAATTGCTTTGCCAATAGGAATATCTTTTTATACTTTTCAAATTCTTAGTTATGTAATTGATGTATATAAAGGTAAAGTAAAAGTACAGAAAAGCTTTTTAAAACTTGCAACTTATGTATCATTATTTCCACAGTTAATCGCAGGTCCAATTGTAAGATATGAAACAATAGAAGAAGAATTGGATAATAGAGAACATAGCTTTGAGAATTTTTCATATGGTGCAAGTAGATTTACAATAGGTCTTGGAAAAAAAGTGCTAATTGCCAATATGCTAGGTGAATTATGCAATCAATTTACTATCACAAATGAGAAGAGTGTATTGTTCTATTGGATATTTGCAATAAGTTATACATTACAAATTTACTTTGATTTTTCTGCATATTCTGATATGGCAATAGGTTTAGGTAGGATCTTTGGGTTCCATTTCTTAGAGAATTTTGATTATCCATATATTTCAAAAAGCATTACAGAATTTTGGAGAAGATGGCATATATCACTAAGTTCTTGGTTCAGAGATTATGTGTATATACCACTTGGAGGAAATAGAAAAGGATTAAAAAAACAAATAAGAAATATATTAATTGTATGGGCACTTACTGGTATATGGCATGGGGCTAGTTGGAATTTTATAATATGGGGGCTATTATTTGGTATAATTTTGATTATAGAAAAAATGTTTTTAGCAAAATATCTACAAAGATTACCTAGCTTTTTTAGAAGAATATATGTGTTATTTATTGTTATGATAAGCTTTGTAATATTTAATGCAAGTAGTATAGGAGAAGCTTGGAAAAATATTATAGGATTATTTGGTGCAAATGGCGAAAGTATTATAAATAAATATACAATATACTATTTAAGAAGTTATGGAGTGGTGCTATTTATTGCACTAATTGGAGCTACTCCGCTTTTAAGAAATATGATATTAAAACTAAAAGAAAATGAGAAGTTAGAGAAAATTATTAATGTTTTAGAACCATTATATATGATATTTTTACTTTTAATAGTAACAGCATATTTGGTAGACAACTCATATAATCCATTTTTATATTTTAGATTTTAGGAGGAGATATTTTATGAGTAATAGAATAAAAAATAAAGTAGTAACAATATCTTTCCTTTTTGTAATTATTATTGTATTAATTGCTAACCTTATGAAGGAAAATACAGAAATATCTTTATCAGAAAGAAGAAAATTACAACAGTTTCCAGAACTTTCAATAAAAAATTTATTTAATAACAGTTTTTCTGAAAAATTTGATAAATATGCAATGGATCAGTTTATACAAAGGGAAAACGTTAGAAGTATGAAAGCCAATGTAGAAATAAATGTATTTAAAAAGCAAGATAGTAATAATATTTATGAATATGAAAGATATTTAATTGAACAAATATATCCTTTAAATGAAAAATCTATAAATAATATGGTCAAAAAAATTAATGAAATTAATGAAAAATATTTGGATGAAACAAATAATGTATATTATTCAATTATTCCAGATAAGAATTATTTTGTAATGGATAATCATCTAAAACTTGATTATAAAAAAATGCAAGACATGATGAATTTAGAATGGGCAGAATATATTAATATATTTGATTGTTTGGATTTATCCTGCTATTATAAAACAGATTCTCATTGGAAACAAGAATGCTTGCAAAAAGTTATATGTAAAATGGCTACACAAATGAATTTAACACTAAATAACAATTATGAGGAAAAGAAAATTGTAGATTTTAGAGGTGTATATTCAGGACAACTTCCAATAAAAGTAGAAACAGATGAAATACGAATATTAACAAATGATATGCTATCAAAATGTACAGTATATAATTATGAAAAAAATAAAACAGCAGAAATATATGATTTAGAAAAGAAAAATTCCGCAGATAAGTATGATATTTATTTATCAGGTGCAACACCTTTATTAACAATAGAAAATCCAAATGTAGCTCAAGATAAGGAACTAATAGTTTTTAGAGACTCTTATGGTAGTAGTTTAGTGCCACTATTAGTAGAGGGGTATGATAAGATAACAGTAATTGATACAAGATACATATCTCCAAAGATATTAGTTGATTATGTTGAATTTAATAACAAAGATGTGTTATTTATTTATAGTACTTTACTTATCAATAATAGTTTTTCTTTAAAATAAAATGTTGAATAAAAAAATTAAAATTTATAGAAAATAGGCGGAGTAGGAGAGAGAGGCTTATAAAATCTATAAAAAATTATAT
>CAORJJ010000101.1 GCA_948517135.1 uncultured Clostridia bacterium
TGTTAATATCTCATTTTTATACTGATTCTCTCTTCTCTCTCTTCAATGTAAAAAGCCCTAGTCAGTTTGACTAGGGCTTTTTACTTGTAGGATGATATTAATTTGTTAGCATTACCTGCTATTTTACATATATTTTGTGAACATTTCATCAATTTCCTCGCCAGTAATGGTTTCGTTTATAAGAAGTGATTCGGCAAGTTCGTCTAAAAATGCACGATTTTTATTGATAATTTCTTCTGCTTGCTTTTGTGCCTCCTTCAAAATGTCTTTTATTTTTGTACCAACATTGCTAAGAGTATCATTACCAAAGAAAGAAATTTCCTGAGAATTTGAACCATTGAATGAAATTGGTCCAATATCAGAATCCATTCCATAGTAAATAATCATATCTCTTGCTGTTTTAGTTGCAACTTCCAAATCATTAGAGGCACCAGTAGATATATCACCTAAAACGATTTGCTCAGCAGCTCTACCAGCAAGCAAAACGGTTAATCTTTCTTCCATTTCTGTTTTGCTGATATAACTTTTGTCTTCAACTCTGTCATGCCAAGTATAACCTCCAGCAGTTCCTCTAGGAACAATAGATACTTCTTTTATAGTTGCCTGAGTTTTAAGAAACTTGCTTACTAAAGCATGACCAGCTTCATGATTGGCTGTAAGTATACGTTCTTTATCAGATACTACTCTGCCAGCTTTTTTCAGACCAACAGTAATTTTCTTGAGTGCTTCATCAATATCATCACAGATGATATAAGCATGAGCTTTTCTTGCAGCTACAAGAGCTGATTCATTTAAGAGATTTTCAAGTTCAGCACCAGAAAAACCTGCTGTATTATAAGCAATTTTTTCAAGATCCACATCATCAGATAAAGGCTTATCTTTAGAATGGATTTTGAGAATATCTCTCCGACCTTTGATATCAGGAAGTCCGATATGAATTTTCCTATCAAATCTTCCAGGTCTTGTGAGAGCAGGATCCAAACTGCTTAGACGGTTTGTAGCAGCTAATACAATTACATCACGCTTGCTTCCAAATCCATCCATCTCTGCCAGCAACTGTTCAATGGTTTGATTGTGCTCTGAGTTTCCAGAATCATTACGTTTAGAACCAACTGCATCAATTTCATCAATAAAGATGATACAAGGAGCATTTTTCCGTGCTTCTTTGAAAAGCCCTCTAATTCTTGACGCTCCAACACCAACATATTTTTCGATAAATTCAGATCCAGAGATAGCTAAGTATTTTACACCAGCCTCGCCTGCCACTGCTTTTGCCAAAAGAGTTTTACCTGTTCCAGGAGAGCCTGAAAGAAGAACACCTTTAGGAATTTTAGCCCCTAATTTAGTGTATTTATCAGGGTTCTTGATAAAATCAACTACTTCTTCAAGTTCCTGTTTTTCTTCATCAAGTCCTGCAACATCTATAAAGCGAACATCACTATTGGCAACTTTTTCTGTGTAGTTAAGATCTGTATTGAATACACTCATGAAAGAAGGTGTACTGCTATTCTGCTTTCCAGAATTGTTTGAGCTAGGATCTCCTTTGAAAAATTTCAGAGTTCTTTTTACCTGGATTACAATCAAAAAAATCATAAATCCAAAGTAACCCCAAACTATGAAGGAAATAATTGAACTAGCCTTTGAAAGCGAATCAGTATTTTGAGTTGTTGAAATATTTATATCCTTCCCACTTTCAATTTGTTTCTGTACAAAGTTTAAGAAGATTTCTTCATTTGGAATTGTTGAGGTATAAATCACTGATTCGCTTGTAGTGATTGTTACAATAGGTGTTGTTTGGTCTAATTCGACATTGCTTACACTACCATTTTCTATCATCCGAACAAGCTCAGGATAAGAGATTTCTGTTACTTCTTCGCTAGTTGGACTGCTTGAAATCGTTCTGAATAAAACGAATGCAAATAGAATTACAAACAGTAACCAGACTTTTGATGTTTTGTTTTTCATTGAATTACCTCCATATCATGTTTTTTTGTTGGATAAAAAATTTTATCACCCTATTTAGTTTTAAAAGTACAATATCTTTTATTATAACACTATATTATGTTAATTGCAATTGTTTTATATAGAAACTAGATTTTATCCTAAACTTTCATAATATGAATTATAAAGTTTGGCATAATATCCATTTGAATTTAGTAGTTCTTTATGATTTCCTTGTTCTATTATTGTTCCATTATTTAGAACTATAATTTTATCTACATTTACAATAGTTGAAAGTCTGTGAGCTATAAATATTGCAGTTTTTTCAGCGGATAAAATATCAATAGATTTTTGAATTAGACTTTCTGTATATGTATCTATATTTGCAGTTGCTTCGTCCAATATAAAAATATCTGGATTATGTGCAAATATTCTAGAAAATGCTAATAATTGTTTTTGCCCAGCAGAGAAAGACTCTCCCCTTTCTTTTGATACTTCTTCTATTCCATTTGGCAAATTATTTATAAATTCATCTGCAGAAGCCATTTTGATTGAATTTTCAATTTCTTCATTTGAAATTTTCTTATTTAATTTTATATTATCTTTTATACTTCTAGCAAATATAAATGGATCTTGTAATACTGTCCCAATATGTCTTCTTAAATATCTTATATTTATATCTTTTATGTTTATTCCATCTAATAATATTTCACCTTTTTGGATTTCATAAAATCTATTAACTAAGTTTGTAATTGTAGTTTTTCCTGAACCTGTTTTTCCAACTAATGCAATGGTCTCACCTGGCTCAATTGTAAAGCTAATATCTTTTAAAATCCAATTTTCATCATTATATGCAAACCATACATGTTTAAATTCTATTTTTCCAACGATTTTTTCTGGTTCTATCCCAGATTCAAAATCTTCTAAAAATTCTTTTTTATCTAATATATCATATATTTTATTTATAGATACAAATGCTTCTTGAACAATTTCGATATTATCAATAGTTCTATTTATAGGTTCAAATAATGATTTTATATAACTTACAAATATGTATATTGCACCAACTTCCATTGAAATTCCCCAAAAGTGGTAAATACAACTAGTTATTATTATTGTAATTGCTAAATTTTCAAATAAAGTCATTATACCAGGAAATATACCTTCAAAAATAGTTGCTTTTAAACGTTTATTTATAAACTCTTGAGTATATTCTTCACATTCATTTTGCTTTTCCTCTTGAATGTTAAATATTTTTATTAACTTTGCTCCATAAATTGATTCTGCTAAAAATGTGTTTAAATTTGTTCTAACAACTTTTGATGTTTCATATATTTTATTTAATATTTTGGTTAAAGCAATAGATGTGATTATAACAAAAGGTATTACTATAAAAGATAATAAACTTAATTTTATACTAAAGTAAATCATAATACATATAACTGCAAATATAGACATTAAATCTTTAAATAAAGTTGTAATAACATCTTTAAATAATGCTGATATATCATCTACATCGTTAGTTATTCTTGCATATAATTTTCCTGCTGGTGTTTTATCATGAAATTTTATATTTGCTTCTTGAGTATATTTGTATATTTTATTTCTTAAAGTATATAAAATTTCTTCTCCCATTATATTAGTTTTCATTCTTGTATAATAGTCTAAAACATTACCAAAAACAACAATTGCAAGATAAGTTACACCAATTAAATTAATTGAAATAAAAGCTTTTTCGCTAATACCTAAACTTAGAAAATCATCAATTACAACTTTTACTAAATATGGTTTTGAAAGTTCCATTAAATCAATTATTATTGCTAATATGGAAACTAAAAATATTGTTTTTAAATGTGGTTTTGCCATTTTATAACATCTGTTTAAAGTTTTATTTTTCATAAATTTTTCCCCCTTTCGCAATATATCTATGCTAGTAATTCTTGATTATTTGATGATTGTTGATTGTAGAATTTATTGTATAACCCATTATTATTCAATAATTCATTATGAGTACCTTCTTCAATAATTTTACCAGAATCTAAAACAATTATATGGTCGCTATCTTTTACATCAGAAATTCTATTTGAAATTATTATACATGTTTTTCCATTAACTAATTCTTTTATATTTTTTAATACTTTTTCTTCTGTTTTATTATCTAGTGCAGAAAAAGTATCATCAAAAATTACAAATTTACTATTTCTTAAAAAAGCACGTGAAATAACAACTCTTTGTTTTTGACCTCCTGATAAATCTATTCCCTTTTCTCCTATTACTGTATAAATATCATTATTCATATTTATTAAATCATCTGAAAGCATTGCTTTTTCAGTACTATTTTTAATTTCTGAATCGTTGAAATCTTCTCTAAAAAGCCTAATATTATCTTTTATTGTTGTTGAAAATAAAAAGTTATCTTGTGTTATATAACAAATACTTTCTCTTAATAAAGATAAATTAATAGAATTTATGTCTTGATTATTTATAAATATTTTACCTTCTGGTACAGTATATAATTTTAATAATAAATTCATTAATGTTGTTTTACCACTACCAATAGTTCCAATTATTCCTAAAGTCGACCCTTCTTTTATTGTTATATTAATATTTTCTAATACTTTATCAATGTTTCCTGGATAATTGAAACTTAAGTTTTTTATCGTAATATCACCATGAATTTTTTGAGTTTTTTTACTATTTTCAGAGATTAAAATTTCTTTTTCTAAAGTAAATACTTTATCTAATCTATGGAATGAAATTTGAGCTCTTTTGAATTTTGAAATTATACCTGGTAGCCAAAATATTGGTGTAAAAAATAAATCAATATATCCATTAAAAGCAACAAAATCACCAATTGAAATTGTTTTATCTAATACTAATTTTGAACCATAAAGTATTGTTATTCCATAACAAAATCCAAAGCAAATTGATACTGATGAAGATAATAATGTTGAGTATACATCAATTGCAATATTTCCTTTTTTTAATATAGCATTTTTCTTAATAAATTTTTTTAATTGATTTCGTTCGCCTGAATAAGCTTTTGTTGTTCTAATTGCATCTGTACTTTCTTGAACATATTCGGAAAGGCTTGTAAAATATCTTTGCCCCTTTTTATAGCTTTTTTCAACATATTTTTTTAGTATAATAACTATATAAATTGTTATTAATATAGGACATAATGTTGCGATTGTTAATGATAGATTTACATTTTTCATAGTATTTGTGGCTATTATAAATACAAATACTATTCTAGTTCCATGCGATAAAAGTCTATATAGAAATCCTCTTATTTCTCCTACATCTTTAATAAAATAAGACATTAATTCACCATTTTTGATATTTTGGATACTTGTTAATTTTACACTTAAAAATTGGCTGAAAAGCTTGTCTTTTAATTCTTTTTCAAAATATCTAGTACATTTTCCAACTAAATATTTCCAAATAACACGTATTAATAAAATACCAATTGATGCTAATATTAAAAGAATTATATTATTTAATATTAAAGGTTTATTTTTTTCAATATTGTAAAGTAAATCTATAATTATTCCTAAAATTTTAGAAGGATAAGTAAGAAGATATACATTTAATCCAACAAGTACAATTATAGCTATATAT
>CAORJJ010000102.1 GCA_948517135.1 uncultured Clostridia bacterium
ATAAAAAAAGATTAATTACATTAATAATAGCAGGAGTTGTATCTATATTATTGATGAATACTTATTAGGTGAAAATAAATTCGATATAAAAATAGTTTTTGAAGATGATAATATTTTAATTGTAAATAAACCTGATGGATTAGCAGTTACTCAAGATTCTTCAAATACTTCTACTCTTACTTCTATTTTAAAATCAAAATATGGAAATAATATTAACCCTTGTCATAGAATTGATAGAAACACAAAAGGTTTAGTAATGTTTGCAAAAAATTCTGAAGCTTTAAATATACTACTTGATAAATTTAAAAATAAGGAAATTGAAAAACATTATATTACAAAGGTTTATGGAATTCCAAAAAAAACTCATGATATTTTAGAAGCTTATCTTTTTAAAGATAGTAAAAAAAGTATAGTTTATATTTCTGATACTCCAAAAAAAGATTATCAAAAAATAATTACAGAATATACTATAATAAAAAAGGATGCAATCAAAAATATTTCATATCTTGATATTAATTTACATACTGGGAAAACTCATCAGATCCGTGCACATCTTTCGCATATTGGTTTCCCAATTCTAGGTGATGGAAAATATGGTATTAACGAAGTAAATAAAAAGTTTGGATTTAAAACTCAAGAATTATATAGCTATATTTTAAAATTTAATTTTAAAACTGATAGCGGAATTCTTAATTATCTAAATAATAAAGAAATAAAAAATAAAGAAGTACTATAATGTACTTCTTTTTTTCCAATCTCTTATAATATATATTATTAATATTAGAATTGTTATTGTTGTTATACTATAACAAATTGCTTGAATAACAGTCATTTTATATTCAACAGTTATTTTTCCTGTTAATTTCTGCTCTGATTTTATAAGAACATGTCCATTTTTATCATTTTTAACAACTTCAAGTTCTGTTTTATTACCATCTGTATCATTTATATGAGCTTTATATCCTTTATAATAAGTAAGTGGTACACTTATCTCCATATCTAAATTTTCTTCTTTATATTCAAATTCTATTCTTGAACCTGTTTGTGAATAATCTATCTTTTTTTCTTTATCATGTATATTATATAATGATAAATCCTCTAAATCTGAATTCACTGGCAAATATTCTGCATTACCAGCTTCATGTTCAATTCCTTCAAATAAATTATCTACTGTTTGATATATATCAGGATTGAAATTTAATCTTACAGAACTTAGTACATATCCAGATATTATTAAAATTACTAAACTTAAAATTATTACTGCATCTCTTTTATTTGTAACTACTTCATAGAATGACTTTGCACCAATAAATGAAAAACATATTGTTGGTATAAAGTTTAATCTAAATGGAAATTGAAGTATATTTAAAAATTCAAACTTTTCCCAAGGAAATAGTGTTGTTGTCATAAAATATGAAATAACCCCTAAACAAAATACCTGTATTTCAAATCGATTCTCTTTATAAGTTAATCCTTTTCTACATAAAATTAATCCTGAAAGTATAAGTAGTATTGCACCAACTCCTTCAGACATACCATCATTTCTTGTTGTTGAGTTTACTGCATAACCACTTTTTAAATTACTTCCTAATACCATACTTAATGCAGTTGAACGTTCTTTTACAACTTCTGATGATTCAATTGATTTTCCATCAATATAAAATGTATCATTTAACTTTTGTTCAAGCATTGGGCCAAAAAATCCAATACATAAAATTACTGCTAAAATTGCTGCAATTACTAAATTTAAAAATCTCTTTTTGTCTTTAAATATTTTATCAACATTGAATATACATATTAATAATATTACTGGTATAAGCATTACAAATGTTAAAACATGGCTATTAGCAACTCCAAATAAACCAATAGCTATTATCCACCATTTTTTGTTTTCTCCAAAAATTATTTCATATAAACCATATAATATTAATGGAACAAATATAAATGATAAAATTTCTCCTAATGCTCCTCTTACATAAATATCTGTTAATCTATATAATGAAAATACATATAAAATGCTTGCAAGCCATGCAATTTCCTTTTTCTTAAAAATACCTTTGCTAGATATATACATTGATATAAACGTAAAAAAAGTAATTATAATTAAAAACAATTTATAGGCTGTAAGTACATGCAAATGTAAAACAGACATTATAATCGCTGGTATGTATAAAAAGATTTCAGGATAGAAAATAGAATTTGCATATCCCAATTTTTTTAAAAGACCTGAATGAATAAGTGATGGAAATATTTTTAAATCTATATTTTTTGATATTTCTCTAATCCTATTTAAATGATATCCTAAATCATGTGTATATATAAGCATATTATTTAAGTATGATTGGCACGCAAATATAGAAATTGCAAATACTATAATTGCAAACTTTAATATATTAAATATATTATCTCTCATTTCTTTTTCTATTTTAATTTTTTTCACTATTTTCCTCCAAAACTTTAATAGCAGACAAATCCTTTATATTGTCTGCCATTAATAATTATAATTCTTCTAAATTTTCTAAGATATATGGAGTTATCATCTGATAACCTTCTTCTTTTAAATGAATGTAGTCATCTTGTCTATACTTGGTTTCAGTTCCAACAAATTTGTTAGTTACATCGATATAAGATACATTCATTTTTTTGCATACTTCTTTTATTTGACTATATAATGTATCTCTTCTTTCTTTCATTTCTGGCTTTTTAGATTCATCTAAAGTTATTTTATCTATTGTTGCATCATCTATTAAAAACATATTTAAGTAACATATTTTAGAATCTGGAAATTTATTTTCTAGTGTATTAATAATTTCTTCAAAATCTCCTATTACAGTATTTGAATCAGATTTTCCTTCCTTGTTTGCAATTCCAATTTCTTTTTTGACGTCATTACTTAGAAAGCCAAGTCCATATACAATAATATCATTTGCGCCACCTTCTATAACTATTATATCAGGATTTCCTTTCAAGCTTTTTGCTTGATTTAATATTATCATATTACCTGTACCAGTATTATTTGCAATAGTTGCTCCACTTTTAGAATTATTTATTAGTTTTGAATTTGGAACTAAATTCTGAAAATAATATTCAAAACTCCTATCACTATTTCCCTGTCCTGACATTAATGAATCACCTAAAAAAGCTATTGTTTTTCCATCTAATTCATTATCTGATATATTAGAAATTATTACTATTAAAATTACTAAACTTATACAGACAATTATTACTTTTTTCATAAATTCTCCATTTTAATCATTTGTATTATTCAAAAAATTTTTCAAATTCTTCACTTGTAATTTTTTCTTTTTCAAGTAACTCTTTAGCTACCTTATCTAAAATATCCATATTAGCTGATAAAATTTCCTGTGCTGTTCTATATGCATTGTCTATTAATATTTGAATTTGATTTCCAACTTCATCAATTACTTTTTCTCCAAAAATTTGAATTTCATATGGATCATCTACTTTTAATGAGATTGGACCTAATTTATCATCCATACCATATACTGTAAGCATATCTTTTGCAATTCCAGTTGCAACTTCTATATCATTACTTGCACCTGTTGAAATTTCATTTAAAGCAATTTTTTCAGCAGCTCTACCACCCATTAAAGCAACCATCTTTTCTAATAATTCTGTTTTTGATACATAGAATTTATCTTCAGTTGTTTTATACATTGTATATCCACCAGCTAATCCTCTTGGAATTATTGATACTTCTTTAACCTCTGTTTGAGTTGGTAAAAACTTACTAACAACAGCATGTCCAGCTTCATGATATGCTGTTAATTTTTTATCTTTATCTGAAATTACTCTGTTTGTTTTCTCAAGACCTACTGTTATTTTCTTAACAGCATTTTCTATATCCATATTAGTAATTGCATCATGATTATTTCTAGTAGCAATTATTGCTGCTTCATTTAATACATTAGCAAGTTCTGCTCCTGTAAATCCTGCTGTATCACCTGCAATTGATTTGAAATCAACATCATCTGCAATTTTTTTATTTGCACTATGAAGTTTTAATATTGCTTCTCTTCCATTCAAATCTGGTGCTGGAACTGTAATTTGCCTATCAAATCTTCCTGGTCTTAATAAAGCTTTATCTAACATTTCAGGTCTATTTGTTGCAGCTAAAACTATAATTGTTTCATTTGTTTCAAAACCATCCATTTCAACCAATAATTGATTTAATGTTTGATTATTTTCTGTTTCTGAACCACTATTACTTGTTCTTCTAGAACCTATTGCATCAATTTCATCTATAAAAATAATACATGGTGCAATCTTTTTTGCTTTATCAAATAATTTTCTAACTCTTGATGCACCCAAACCT
The DNA here is from genome assembly GCA_948517135.1 of uncultured Clostridia bacterium. Lineage (GTDB taxonomy): Bacteria > Bacillota > Clostridia > TANB77 > CAG-508 > Scatovivens. Next base: position 4,337 of record CAORJJ010000102.1, read on the forward strand.
GCGAACATTTCTATAAATTCAGAACCACTCATTGAAATAAATGGAACTCCTGCCTCTCCAGCAATTGCTTTTGCAATTAATGTTTTTCCTGTTCCTGGTTTTCCATATAATAATATACCTTTAGGAATTTTTGCTCCCATATCTAAATACATTTGTGGCTTTTTCAAAAAATCAACAATTTCTATTAACTCACCTTTTTCTTCATCTAAGCCTGCAACATCATCAAATCTAACATCTGGTTTACTTCCGTCTTCTCCACCATAAACTTTTCCGCTATCTCCACCTAGTCCTTGCATTTTAATTATCATGAACATTAATACAACTAATAAAATTGTTGGTAACAAAGAAAATACTGAATCTGTAATTCTTAAAAATACATTAACAGGTTCTTGTTTTAAATTAATTTCTATTCCATCTTTATCTACTTTATCTTGTATCAATTCTGTAAAAGCTTGTATACTTGGAACTAATACTGTCTTTTGCCTTTCTTTTTCTTCGCCTTCTCCTACCATTGTAACAGTAATTGAATTACTTCCAGTTGTCATTTCAATTTTTTCAATTTTCTTTTCATTAATAGATGTTATTAATTCTGTATATGCAAGCTCTTTTTCTTCTGTATCTTCTTTCAAATTATTAAAATAAAAGAAAACTCCTGTGGCTACAATACATGCAACTAATAAAATAACTAATATGATTGATTTTACTAACTCTTTCTTCTTTTTATTTTCTTTTGGTTTTTCATTGTCTTTTTTCATATCTACTCATTCCTTCTATTAATTATATTTCTGAACCATCTGGCTCGTTATTTTCATCAATAACTGGAGTATCCTCTTTTTCAGAATCATCCTTTTTTTCATCTGTATTTTTTTCTTGATTTTTCTTAGATTCTTCTTCTAACTTTTCTTCAGCTTCTTCTTTCACTTGTTTTTGTACTTCAGCAATCATTTGAAGCTCTTGCTGTTGTCTTATAAGATCTGACTTTATCATAAAAATTGCTGTAAAAATATATACACAAGAAATTAGCATATAGAAAATTGAAAAATATTTTATATAAAATCCTGTTAATAAATTTAATATCATATAACTTGCATGTAATATATTAGGAAATGTAACTGAATATATAGCTAAAATTATTAAAGTTTTTGCTGGACATCTAACTCTCGCAAAACTACAAGCAATACTACCAAATATAGCAACCACTATCATATC
>CAORJJ010000103.1 GCA_948517135.1 uncultured Clostridia bacterium
TATAAATATAAAACTTCTATTTATAATATAAAAGTTAGAAATAATAATTTAAAGAATGTAGGTGTTAGTAAGTTTATAGTTAATGGTGAAGATATAAAAGAAAAGAAAATTTTATTACAAGATAATTGCAAAATATACAATATAGAAATTTTTATGTAATAAAAAATTAAAAAAATTGAAAAAAAACTTGTACAAAATTGTTAAATATGATATATATGTGATATTGATACAGTTTCTTTTAGAAAGGCGGTATTTTAAGTGGAAGAAATAGTTGAAAAAGAGAAAAAAACTATACTTGTAGTAGATGATGAACAAAGTATAATGGAACTATTAGTATTTAATTTACAAAAAGAAGGGTATAAAACATTAGAAGCATATGATGGCGTTACAGCAGTAGAAATGGCCATTAATGAAAAACCAGATTTAATTTTATTAGATGTTATGATTCCAAAATTAGATGGAATTTCAGTTTGTAAAAAAATTAGATATGCATTAAATATATCTAACATTCCAATACTAATGATTTCTGCTAAAGATACAGAATCAGATAAAATTGTTGGTCTAGAAATGGGTGCTGATGATTATATTACAAAGCCTTTTCAAATAAGAGAAGTTATGGCTAGAATCAAAGCAAATTTAAGAAAAGCTGAATTAAATGCAAATATAGATATTTTAAATAACCAAAAAAATGAAGAAAAGAAAGATGATATAATTAAAGTTGGAGATTTAAGCTTAGATTTAAAGAAAGTTGAAGCAAAAGTTAAAGGTGAAGTTATAAATTTAACTAAAAAGGAATTCGACGTTTTAAAATATTTAGCAAGCCAACCAGGTCAAGTTGTAACTAGAGAAATGCTTCTTCGTGAAGTTTGGGAATATGAAGAATATGTAGGTGCAATAAGAACAATAGATGTTACAATGAATAGAATTAGAGATAAAATAGAAAAAGATAAAGCAAATCCAAAAATCCTTATAACAAAAAGAGGAGTTGGATACTACGTAACAGATAAATAAAAATGAAACTCTGTATGAAATTTTCATACAGAGTTTTTTGTTGTTTAATTTCTAGTTAATAAATTAATTATTATATATACTAAGTTAATTATTAACATTATCATAAAAAATGCTACTGCAAGTAATATAGGAATTAATGAAAGTGCAGCACCAGCAAAAGTAATTGCTAAAGCAAATGCACTTGAAATTATTGCACCAACAGAAATTGGAATTAAACAAAAAGTTCCTGAATTATTGCAACTATTATTTCCTCCACAAAGAGCTGGTATTAAAATATAAAGAATACCAAGCACACCAAGAACTAAAGTTATATAAACTATTGGTAAAATTCCAACTAAGAATCCACCATAGAATATTCCAGCAATACCTAGGGCTCCAAGTATAGAAGAAATTATAGTAATAGTACAACAACAAGAATTGTTTTCTCTATTAAAACACATAATTATCACTCCTTTATAGTATAAGATATGAAAAATATGAAAAAGAGTGATAATAAATTTATTTATTTGCTTGAATAAATAACATGTAAAGTATATAATATATGAATAGATAATACGACAATCGTTAGGGAGAAAAGGATGTTAAAAAGTATACAATTTAAAATTGTTATTTCATTTTTACTTGTTGGATTAATTTTTATAGTTTCTTTAGGAATAACTAATTTATATAATTTAGAAACAATACGAAATGAAATTTCTATGCAAACAGAGATAAATAATATTAATAATATTATAGATTCACAAATATATAATACAAAAATTATTTCATTATGTATAATTCTTGGATTTATATTATTTATGATATTAATTGGTATATTTGTTGCTAAAGTAATTATTGCACCAATTTCTAGTTTAATAAAAAGTGCAGAACATGCTACAAAAGGTGTAAAATACTTGAGTGATGGAAAAAAGAAAAATGAAATTAATGATTTAGTTTCAGCATTTGATACAATTAATAATGAATTGAAAGAAAATCTTAATGAAACAACAAGACAAAAAAAACAAATGGAAACAATTTTACTTCATATGACAGATGGAATTATTGCATTTAATATTGAAGGAAATGTTACTCATATAAATCCAGCAGCTAAAAAATTTTTGAATTTAAAAGATGAAAAAAATTTTGAAGAAATATTTAATAATCATAATGTAGATGTAAATTTAGAAAAAATTATATATTTAGAAAATTGGACATCAACAAAACAACAAATAAATGTAGAAGATAGAACTATTAATTTGTTTTTTGCACCTTTCAAAAACGAAAATGAAAAACCAGCAGGTCTAATAGTGGTTATACAAGATGTAACAGAACATGTTAAACTAGATTCTATGCGAAAAAGATTTGTTGCAGATGTATCACATGAATTAAAAACACCAATTACATCAATAATGGGATATGCAGAAACTTTAATAGAAAGTGACGTTGATACAGAGACTAATAGTAAATTTTTAGAAAGAATTTCTAGTGAAGCTAAAAGAATGGCAACACTTGTTAGTGATTTACTTACACTTTCTAGATATGATACAGCAAAAGCAAAAGTTAATAAAACAGAGTTTGATTTAGGAGAACTTGTAAAATATGCTTTTGAAGGATTAGAATTTGAAATTAAGAAAAAAAATCAACATGGAGAATGTTTTGTAACTTCAAATGTACCTCTTGTATATGCAGATAAAAATGGTGTTGAAAGAGTAGTTATAAATATACTTTCAAATGCGATAAAATATACTCCAGATGGTGGAACAATAAAGGCATATGTTGGTTTTGTATATAATGATGCATATATAAAAATAATAGATACTGGAATTGGTATTCCAAAAGAAGATGTAGATAAGATTTTTGAAAGATTTTATCGTGTTGATAAAGCTCGTACTAGAGAAATGGGAGGAACAGGATTAGGTCTTTCTATTGCAAAAGAAATATTAGATCAAAATGATGGAATTATTGATATAAAAAGTGAAGTAGGAAAAGGGACAGAAGTTGTAATTAGAATTCCTACTAAACAATGTAAAAATAAAGAATAATATGAATACAAATGAACAGGAGAGAGTTTAATGAGAAAAGTAAGGATATTTTTAGCAACTTTAATAATTATATTACTTTCTTATTCTAATGAAGCGTTGGCAACAGCAGAAGGAACCTATGTACCAGATAGTGGAAGTGGAATAGAAAAAATTATTTTAATTATAATAGGTATTTCAGCAGTTGCTTTAGTTTTATTTATTGGTTATAAAATGGATAAAAAAGAAGAAACTAAAAAAAGAAGAGAAAAGTTTATAGAGGATGATGAAGAATCTGCTAATAATATTGAAACTTTTATGGAAGATAACGATGATATTTATTCTGCAATCTATAATTCTGTTACTCCTGATGAATTAGACGATATAGTGTCAGATGAAATACAAGAAGATGATGATATTAAAATTAATAATTACATAGATAGTATTGATAATGAAACAAATGGAGAAGAATTAGTTGAAGAACAAAAAGATAATGAAGGTGAGGAAATACAAGATAAAACATTTATAAATAGAAGTGAAAATATTGAAAAAATGATAAGTGTTTTTGAAAATGCAGATTCTACAATGGTATTTAACTCTCAAGAATTAAAAGAAAAAACTGATGAAGAAAAAGTAAACATTGTTAAAGGTTATGAATATGAAGAAGATGATGATTTATCAGAACTTGAAGATACTATAAAGGCTGTAACAGCACATATAAAAAGATATACTAGAAAAAAATATATAGAAGAAACTAAAGTACCTTCAAAAAGATATACAAGAAAAAAGAAAAAAGAAAAAACAGCAAGTAATGTAAAAAGATATACTAGAAAAAAACCAATTATTCAAAAGGTAGAAGAAAAAGTAATAGAAAGTGAAATTATTTTAGAAGAACCAAAAGAAGAAGTGGTAGAGATTGTAAAACCAAAAAGAGGAAGACCTAGAAAAGCAGATCAACCAGTAAAGCCAAAAAGAGGAAGACCAAAAAAGATTGTAGAGGTTGAAAAACGAAAAAGAGGAAGACCTAGAAAAACAGATGCTAAGAAATCATCAACTAAAAAATAGTAATATAATCTTGAAAAAAATAGAAATCTAATATATAATTTTTTATATTTTAGTTACAAAGAAAGGCGTTAAAATGAACGAAAAAGTTAAAGATATACTTGAATGGGGATATTGTATTATAATTGCTTTAGTATTTGCTTTATTATTTAGATACTTTGTAGGAACACCAACAATAGTAAAACAAAGATCAATGTATCCAACATTAAAAGAAAATCAAAGACTAATTTTAAATAGAACATTTAGAATAACACATAAAGATTTTGAACGTGGAGAAATAGTAACATTTGAAGCTCCAACAAAACAATATTCAAAATGGGAAGCAGATCAATCAAATCCAATAGCAATATATGAAGATGAACCTAAAGGTTTAATAAGTAAATTTATTTATTATAGTCTAGAAGTAACTAAAAAAAGTTATATAAAAAGAGTTATTGCATTAGCAGGAGACCATGTAAAAATAGAAAATAATACTGTATATGTAAATGGAGTAGCACAAGAAGAAAAATACTTACAAGCAGATGTTGTTACTGAATCAGAAGTATTTTATGATTTTATAGTTCCAGATGGATATATATTTGCTATGGGGGATAATAGAACTAAGAGTACAGACTGTAGAGTATTAGGATGTATACCATTAGAAAAAGTTGAAGGAATTGTAACTTTAAGATTTTGGCCTTTTGATGTGTTTGGAAAAATAGATTAGGAGTAAAATAATTGGAATTTAAAGATATTATTGGTAACTATGATGTTAAAGAATATCTAGTAAAAAGCATAAAAAATAAAAATATTTTACATAGCTATTTGTTTCTTGGAACAGAAGGAATAGGAAAGTTAGCTATGGCAAAGCAATTTGCAAAAAAAGTATTATGTTTAAACCATACTGAAGATGAAATATGTACATGTAAATCATGTACATGTTTTAATGGAAAAAATCATCCAGATTATTATATTATTAATGAAGCAGGTGAAAGTATAAAAATTGATACAATAAGAGAGATTACAGAAAAAGCTTTTGAAAAACCAATACTTTCAGATAAAAAAGTATATATAATAAACGATTTTGAAAAGATGACAAAAGAAGCACAGAATTGTTTATTAAAAACATTAGAAGAGCCGCCAGAGTTTGTTGTAATAGTTATAATATCATCAAATGAAAATATTATATTAAATACTATAAAATCAAGATGTATGACAATAAAATTTCATAACATTGAAGATAAAGAATTATTAGAATATGCCAAAAGTCAATTAGGATATGAAAATATATCAGAAAATTTACTTAAATCTTTTGATGGGAGTATAGGAAAAGCAATAAAATTAAAAGATAATAAAGAAAACTATGATAAAATAGAAAATTTAGTATTAAATTTATCTAATAAAGATTTAGTAGATATAATGTTAGAAGGAAGAATACTATATGATAAAGAAAATATTCAAGATATACTAGATTATATTATAGTA
>CAORJJ010000104.1 GCA_948517135.1 uncultured Clostridia bacterium
ATTTATTATAGTTTATAAAGAACAAAAATTTGACATTATTAAACATTTTTTCAAAATTATAACATTTATATGACATTAAAGTACAAATGTTGAAGTTATCTCAGAAATATATTAGCATATAAATGAGAAGAATTTAACTACGCTTTGTTAATAAAATATATTTATATATAAAGGAGGAAATTATCATAAAAAAGCAAAACAGAATAATAATTGGAGTAATATTTGTAGCAATATTACTTATTGGTATTGGTTATGCAAGTTTAACTAATAATATATTAGTTATTAATGGTGAAGCATCAGCATCTGCTGATAATTCAAATTTCAAAGTATATTTTACAGGAGAAGTTACCAAAACTCATTCTTCTGAATCAAATATTATTGTTGATGCAAAACCTAATGTTCAATCACGAAATGCTACTATAAATATTTTAGGATTATCTAAAAAAGGCGATAACGCTTATGCGATACTTGAAATTGAAAATGCAAGTACTGATATTGACGCAGAATCTATTACAGTAACTACAAATACTACATCAAATGATATATTTAACATTGAAGTAATAATATGTGATATAGAAGGTAATGAAATTACAGATTATGCAGTACCAGCAGGAGAAAAAACTTATGCAAAAATATTTGCTGAACTTTTACAAACTCCTATAAATGATGAAAATGCAACAATCTCTGCAACAATTACTGCTGTTCCAGGAGAAAACTCAAAAGATCCAGAACCAGATATACCAGTAAATCCTGTTAGTCCAGATTTATTTGGAGCATACTATGCAAAAGCAAAAGAAAAACTTCAAACTATGACTCAAGAAGAAAAAGTTGCTCAAATGTATGTAATAGGAACATCTTCAAGAACAGATTATTCAAAATTAAATCAATATACATTTGGAGGGCACTTATATCTGCTAGATTCTTTTAAAAACACTTCTGGCGGAATACAAAAAGTAAACAATATACAAAATCAAATAGCTACTTCACAATCAGAATCAAAAATACCTTTAATCATGTCAATAGATGAAGAAGGTGAAACAGTATCAAGATTAAATAGTACTTTATATACTGAATTAAATAATCTTGGTATTATGAATGAAAAATTCAAAAATTCATGTGACTTATTTGCATCTGGTGGACTTGAAGCAATTAGAAATGATACTATATATAAAAGTGGGGTTTTAAAATATCTTGGTTTTAATTTAGATTTTGCCCCTGATATTGATATAGCAGATAGTACAGCTTATATATATAAAAGAACTTTAAAACAAAATGCTCAAACAACAGGACAATTTGCTAAAACAGTAATAGAAACAGGAAAAAGTACTGGAGTATCATATACTTTAAAACACTTCCCTGGTTATGGAAATAGTATAGATACACATAATGGATTTGGTACAGATAATAGACCTTTATCAGACTTTGAAAATAAAGATTTAATACCATTTCAAGCTGGAATTGAATCAGGTGCAGAAGTTGTTATGGTTTCACATAATATTGTAACATGCTTTGATGCTAACACCCCAGCTTCAATATCAAAACCAGTTCATGATTATTTAAGAAATAATATGGGATATACAGGTATTATTATTACAGATGCCATAAATATGGGAGCTATTGCTAGCAAATACTCAACAAAAGATTCTGTTATAAAAGCAATTCAATCTGGAAATGATATGATTTGTCTTTCAATGGATGAAGGGCAAACTGATACTACTGGTGGTGCAAAACTAACTTATGCAGGTATAATAAAATATATTACAGATGCAGTTGCAAATGGTCAAATTAGCCAGGAAACAGTTGATACAGCAGTAACTCGTATACTTGCATGGAAATATTATACTGGTCTAATGAATTAATAATAAAGATAAAATAAAAATCCAACTCATATGAGTTGGATTTTTTATTTACTTACTATATTAGTATTAACATTTTCCGTATTAGTTATATTTTGTTCTACAAAAGTATTTGTAACTGTATTTTCAACAACAATAGTATTTTCATCAACTTTAGGTTCTTCTATATTAATAGGTCCTTGTACTTCTTGATTAGTTATTGGGGCTTTTTTTACTAAGCCTCCATTAATAATATTTCCTGTATTAGTACATTCTTGTAAATCTAATCTTCCAAAGCATTTTCCAACAAATGCATCAACATTTGTTATTCCTCTTACTTCTCCACTGTTTATTGAATTTCTAAGTATTATAGTAGCTCCTGTTGTATTGTCTTTAGCCACAAATCCTCCTGTAAATTGATTTTGAGTTCCATTTGATATTATTATACCAGTATTATTACAATTGCTTATTGTTAGTACTGAATTCCATACAAGACCAACTAATCCACCTGTTGCACTTCCATTTGTTATAGTCGCATTATTTGAAGAGTTATCAATTATTACATTGCTCTGTTGCATTAATGTTCCTACTAGTCCTCCTACTGAAAAATTATTCATAATATTTGTAATATTAACATTATTATGACAATTTATAATACTGCTATTTCCCAAAATTCCACCTATAAGTCCTGCCCCATCTTTTACTATATTATAATTTCCCGAAATTGTTAAATTCTTTATTGTAGCATTATTTATATAACTAAATAATCCTATTCTCGATTCTAAACCTGAATCTGTTTTATTTATCATTATATTATCAATTCTAGCATTATTACCTTCGAAAATTCCTTGGAATGAATTCAATTCTGAATTTCCAATCATAATAAATCCATTTCCTGTTGTCATTTCTGTAATAATTTGATTTTGATCTCCTAGATTTCCATTCAAATCACCAAATCTTGTATCAAGACTATTATAATAATCATTTGGACTATTGAAATCCACATTATTCATTAATCGTACACAAGTTCCTGCAAATGTATTTCCACTATTTACACATTGAGCTAAGCTTACAATATCTTCTATTTTATATATTAAATATGGATTTTCTTCATTTCCATCAGTTCTTAATCCAAAGTTATAGTTTGTTATTGTTGGAAATACTTGAATTTTAATTCCTGTTTCCTTTTTCTGAATTGGTGATACTGCTGTTTCTACCATAACAGTATATTCTTTGTTTGATTTTAATGTACTTAAAATTCCTTTAATATCTTTTACTATTGTTTTAGTTTGTTTTGCATCTAATGAAATTGTATCAATAATATGATTGTCTATACTTAAATTAAAGTCTATTGAAGCATTATTATTATTGGTAATATCTAATGCTACTTTATCTTTTTCCGCATTATAAATAATTATTTGATTTGTATTTGTTGATACATTATTTATATCAGCAATTTCCTCTGGGTTCTCTTCTTTTACAAATTTAAAATTCAAATAAGAATTTAATACATTATTTCCTGTAAAAGTATTATTTAAGTAATGAAATGTAATTTCAAATGTAATTTGTCCTTTATTTAATAATAAATCTCCTTGTTTTAAACCATCAAGTTCATAAACTATATTAGGATTATCATAAAAATCTTGAACATATTCAATATTTTTAAAACTGTAAGTTTCATTACTACTATTTACTATATTAACTATATATGTTATAGAGGAATCTGAAGCTTCTCCTAAAACCACTGTATTATGTATCATTGTTTGATAATATTGATGAATTATTGACTTTTCTATATCTGCATTCACATTTGTACTATATTGAATATCAGAAATAAAAACTTCACTTTCTGGTATTGCTGTTACTTTACCATTAATATCTAAAGTTATAGATTCAAGAGACGCATATCCTACCGACAGAAAAAATGTTGATATAACGATAAGTAATAAAATTACAATATGTAATCTTAGCTTATTATCCTTATACTTTTTGTTCATCCACATTCTCCACTTCTTTCTCTTCATTATTTTTTCCTGAAGCTAGTGCATATTGTTTTATACTAATTGAATAAAAGTATAATATTTTGCTAGGTGTTGGTATAGCAAAACATGTTACTAATTTTTCTTTGTTCTCTAACATTATAATTGGTAATTGCATTGTATCCCTTATTTCAAGTAAATCTGTAAATTTCTGTACTTTTAATATTTGGTATCCTTTCATATTAAAATCGTCTTCTACTCTTGAAATATAACTATCATAATTATTAACAATTCTTCTTAATTCAGTATTATATCTATCTTCATCTGTTTCTGTTTTCTTAATATAAATCACAAGTATAATTATTCCTGCAATATCTGTAATTAATAGTAAAGCACCAATTACTAAACAAATTATATTTCCTACAACTGATTTTTTTACTTCTATAAGATTATTATCTGTTAAATCATAATTTGTATCAATAGCTATTGTATTATTAGCTAAAGGTATTTCTAAACTCATAGCTGTGAAATTTTGTTTAGAAAACTTCTGATCAATTCCTTTTATACTAACTTTCAAATCTATTTTTAATTTACTTGTAACATTTTTTAAATCATATGATGTAACAAATTGTTTAATTAAATTATTGTATTTATTAAAATCTACATTAAGATTTTCAGCAATATCTAAATTTCCTTCTACTTTTCCTGTTTTTTCATTTAATAAATCTTCTGTAAATGTATAAACAGTTTTATTTGTTTTTTCATCAGATACATCAACTGTCCCTATAATTTTATAATTATATTCATATTCATCATTTAAGTTAAAACTATACTTAAAATCAGTATTTATATAGTCAATTAAATTTGCTATATATTGATTTCCTTTTTCAATATATGGATTTTTATAATACTCATTTTGTTTTAACATTACTTTATATTCAAGACTTTTACTATCACTATATTGCACATACTTCTTTTTATTTTTATCAAATCCTATTTTTAAGAAAAATATTGAAATAAGTAAAATAAAGACTAAAATGCCTAATGATATATAAATACTATATTTTCTATTATCTTGAATCCACTCTTTTACTTTTTCCATAATTTACCTCTCAAATACATCATTAATCCAAATTGTTGGCCACCCTATGTCTATAATTCTAAATTTTACTACTCCTATAATATCATTATTAGTTCTATAACCCTCATCTTGTTGTTGGTTATTTGTACCTTTAGTATAATATATAGTTTCATTATTTTTAACTTGCACGTTTTCAATAGCATGTATTGTTTTTATATTATCTTTTGTAAATACAATAACTTGTCCTTTTTCTAGCTGTCTCCCATCAAATTTTTCATATACAATAGCATCTCCTTTATCAATAGTTCCAGCCATAGATGAACTTCCTACTACTAATATTCCATACTTAAATTTGCATGAGATTAACATTACTATTGAAGTTATTAGAAATATGCTTATAACTAATGAAATTATAC
>CAORJJ010000105.1 GCA_948517135.1 uncultured Clostridia bacterium
ATGATATATTTTATTGAATTAATAAATAAAGACAATAAGAATGTAGAAAAACAAGAAGTAATAGAAAAATATAAAGAGATACCATTAGTTGGTATAGGTATAGGTATTCCAAAGTTGGAAAATGGAGAAACTAAATATGCTAGATATAAGGTAAATATAGTTGGACAAGAAAGTGGAATAAGTGCTTACAATTATATAGATGAAGAAGTAGATGAAGGAGATGAATAAATTGAATTTATGTGAAAAATTTGAAAATGAAAAAGAAACAAAAACGTATAGAAGATATGATGAAATACATAAGTTTGATTGGTTTGTTGGATATAATGAAAATAATAACAAGTCTCTAGTATTGGTTATAATAGGAGAATTTACAAAATTTGAATCTACAAAAATCATAAATGTAAGATTAGAAAAAAGAATAGATAATAAGCTTTCTTTATCATTTAATTTAATAGATAATAATTATAGTGACATATTTTACAAATTTTGTGAAGATATGATAGAAAATACTAGAAATATTGACAATGATAATATTATAAAGTTTCTTAATATGAGATGGAATATGTGGAGAATTGCTTTTAAGAATTCAAGCAATAAAATATTAAATGAAAATGAAATAAAAGGTTTAATTGGAGAGTTAATATTTTTAAATGAATATATGATTAAAAAATATGGAATTGAAAGAAGTATAAGAAGTTGGCAAGGACCATTAAATTTTCATAAAGATTATGAAATAAGTGAAAATTGGTATGAAATAAAAGCTATTTCAAATAATAGTTTAACTGTTAATATTAGTTCAGTTGAGCAATTAGAGTCAAATTTCAAAGGTGAATTAGATATAGTAATTTTAGAACAAGCTAATGAGTTAGTTAATGAATGTGTTTCTTTGAATAAATTGATATCTATAATTAATAATAAAATCGATAATATAGATGTAAAGAGAATTTTTTGGAATAAGTTAGATAATATAGGATATTTATATGATGAAGAATATGATAAATATAATTATAGAGTTATTGATATAAATAGGTATCGCGTTGAAGATGATACATTTCCAAGAATATTACGAAAAGAGTTGAAAAAAGGAATAATAAATGTAAGTTATGAAGTAGCACTAAATGATATAGATAGTTATCTAATAAAGGAGTAATATATGAACTTAGTAGAATATCGTAATGAACTATTAGAAGAAATAAAAATTTCTGCTGAAGCTAATTTAAGTGATGTATATGTAGAATATTTAAGATATGTTTGTGATATGTTACAAGATATTGAAGAAATAGAAGATTTTACAGAATGTTATTTTGAGGCAACTGGTAAAATGAATAAGAAAATAATGATAGATGGTTATAATTTTGATTCAGTTGATAAATCTTGTCTAATATTTATAAGTGATTTTTCAAATAGTGAAGAGTTGTTGACGATAACCAATACACAAATCGATAAATTATACGACAGAATGAAAGCGTTTATCGATAATAGTTTGAATGGATATATTCAGGAAAAATGCGAAATAAGTTCACTAGGATATGCTATTTCAAAAGACTTAAAGGAGAGAAAAGATGAAATATCAAAGTATAGATTTTATATTTTAACAGATCAAATTATAAGTAATAGAGTAAAAAGAATAAGTAAAGAAAATATAGATGGAAAAGCAGTAGAACTGAATGTATGGGATATTAGTAGACTATATTCAATAGCTCAATCTAATATGGAAAAAGAAAATATCGAAATTGATTTTATTGAAAAGTTTGGAAAAGGTATTAATTGTGTTAAAGTCAATAATTGTGGAGGAGAGGAATATGAACCATATTTAGCAGTTATACCAGGTGATATACTGGCAAATTTATATATAGATTATGGTGCTAGACTATTGGAGGGAAATGTTAGGTCTTTTTTGAGTGTAAAAGGAAAAGTAAATAAAGCAATAAGAAATACTATATTAAATGCTCCGAATATGTTTTTTGCATATAATAATGGAATAGCAGCTACTGCTACAAGTATAGAGTATCAAGAAAAAGATGGAGTAGGTATTATATCTCAAATTAAAGATTTACAAATTATAAATGGTGGACAAACTACAGCTTCAATTGCTAATGCAGTATTAAATAAAGAAAGTAATGCAAAAAACATATTTGTTCCAATGAAATTATCTGTTGTAGATAAAGAGAGAGCGATTGAAATGATTCCCATAATATCAAGATGTGCTAATAGTCAAAACAAAGTAGATGAAGCTGATTTCTTTTCTAATCATCCATACCATATTAGAATGGAAGAATATTCTAGAAAGATATTTGCACCTGCAGTTAATGGAAATCAATATCAAACAGTTTGGTTTTATGAAAGAGCAAGAGGACAACATACACAAGAACAAATGAAGTTAACACTAGCAGAAAAGAAAAAATTTTTATTAAAGAATCCTAAAAATCAAGTTATAAAGAAAGTTGATTTAGCTAAATATATAAATACATATGAGGGATATCCTCATATAGTAAGTAAGGGTGCACAATATAGTATGAGATTCTTTGCTGAAAGAATAGATAAAGAATGGGAAAAAGCAGAGTTTAATTTTAATGATGTTTATTATAGAAATGCTATATCGTTAGCTATATTATTTAAAGAAACGGAAAAATTAGTTGCAAATCAAGATTGGTACAAGGCAATTAAATCATATAGAGCAAATATAGTAACATATTCAATAAGCATATTATTTTATATTGTAAAAAAAATATATAAAGAAAAAAATATAAATTTAAAGTTAATATGGAATAAGCAAAGATTATATAGAGAAATTGAAGAACAATTAATAATTACAACTAAAGAAGTATATGAATTTATTACTAGAGAAGATAGAATAACATTGAATGTAACATAATGGTGTAAGAAAGAGACTTGTTGGGAAAGAGCTAAAAATGAAAAATGGACAATAAATGATTCATTTATTAATTCATTAATTGATGTAAACGAAACTAATGAAGAATTTCAAGAAAGCAAAAAGGAAAGAAAGATATTAAATGAATTAAATTTAGAAATGGAGATTGTAAAACTAGGAGCAGATTATTGGAGAGAGGTATTAAAATGGGGATTAGAAAGAAATCTAATAAATCCTATAGAACAAAGTTTTTTAGAGGTTGCTGCTAATTTTGACAAAACATATAAAACGCCATCTAATAGACAAGCAAAGAGAATTTTTGAAATTAGAGAAAAATTATATGAAGAAGGTTTAAAAAAAGTATAAAAATTTATATTTAGCTCTGGTAGTAAAAAACAAAATTTGATAAAATACATAATAGAATAAAAAAAGAGGTAAATTATGTTTAAAGTGGTAGAAACATTTAGTGGTATAGGTAGTCAGGCTAAGGCATTAGAGAACATAGGAATAGAACATAAAATATTATATACTGCGGATTGGGATATAAATGCGATAATTGCATATGATTTAATTCATAATGGAAAACAAGATTTAAAAAAATATGAGAGATTATCAAGAGAAGAGATTATTAATAAATTAAATAAATATACATTAAGTATGAATGGTAAAAAACCAGCAACGAAAAGAGCAATACAAAATTTAAAATATGATGTAATAATTAGATTATTAGCTTCAATTGAAAGAACAAATAATTTAGTTAGTATAACTGATGTAAAAGGTAAACAATTACCAAATGATGTAGATCTTTTAACATATTCATTTCCATGTCAAGACTTATCTGTAGCGGGTTTTTGGCATGGTAATAAAGGAGGAATAGATAGAGAAGCACATAATAGGTCAGGAATGCTTTGGGAAATAGAAAGAATATTAAAAGAAAGAGTAGAATCTAATTTACAACTTCCTAAATTTTTATTGATGGAAAATGTAAGTGCTATTTTAACCAATAGACATAAGCAAAATTTTGAAGAATGGACAAATTATTTAAAAGAAATTGGTTATACGAATCATATATATACTTTAAATGCTAGTGATTTTGGAATACCACAAAAGAGAGTTAGGACATATATGGTAAGTGTTTTTACAAATAATAATAAAGATAAAGAAAATCAAGTTGAAAGGTTCTTTGAAAAGAATAATCTTGAAAAAAAAGAATATGTTAAAAGTATAATATCTAAACATAGAAATTTGGAAGATGATATATTAAAATTAAATTATAAAAACAAGCAATATAGAAAAGAAGCCTGTGAATGCCAACCTAATGATACAGAATCAAGAAGAGAGATATACAAAAAGAATGATATATTATATACTAATAATAAAGTTAATAATATTATTGTTTCAACAGTTACTACAAAACAAGATAGACATCCTAATTCTGGATTAATAGATTATGTGAGTAAAGATAGTAGTAAAAGTAACTATAGATATTTAACGCCTAGAGAGTGCTTTTTGCTAATGGGATTTGATGAAAGGGATTTTCAAAGGATAATAGATAATAATTTTAATTCTAGAAAAAACGAGAAATTTTTTACTAGAGATAAATTATATAAAATGGCAGGAAATAGTATAGTAGTAAATGTATTAGAAGAAATATTTAAACAGATTGTATATATTGAAGAAGAAATTTTAACTGAAAAACAATCAACTACTATAGATATATTAAAAGAGCAAATAAAATTGGTAAATAGTATAACTAGCAAAGAAATAAAGCATCCAATATTTACTTAAAATTTAGAAGTGAGATTTATATAAAAATAAATCTTGCTTTTTTATTAAAAATTAAAAATAAGTACTAATTTAAATATTTTGTTTTCATAACACATGTTAACTCATCTATAAATTTACTATTAATAAAGTAAAATTCATCATATTCAAAACCAAAGATTTTTTCAAAGTTTTTAATGGATAAATCTTCATTTCTATGATCTAGTGAATATTTTATAGCATTTCTAATTTGAGCAGAATTGAAAGAAGGATAACTATTTGCAATTTCATTATAAATATTTTCCAAGATATAGAACTCATTATCGGAGATAATTAATAATTGAATAGCTTTATTAATAAACTTTGTTCCTTTTAAAGTAGGGTTTAAGCCTAAGGAACGAAGTTTATTATTTATGGATAAAACTTGTGCTGGACTTATTGAATTAACTATTGTAGCAGTAGAAGTATTCAATTTTATTACCTCCATTAAAGTTATCAAAGTAAATAGAATTAAATGCTTAAGTGTAGTATAAGTAAGTACAATATTAGTATAACAAAATAGAATTTACATAACAAATAAGTTAAAAGTGCATGATATGCACTAAAATTAACTAATTTTTATTAAAAAATTGTAAAAAGTATAGGAAGT
>CAORJJ010000106.1:0-2723 GCA_948517135.1 uncultured Clostridia bacterium
AAATTAGAAGTTCTTAATAGAATTTTGTGGAAATAGTTCAAGCTTGTTCTTGAAAGGGTGCCACAAAATTCGTTTAGAACTTCTATAAAAATTACTTGAACGAGGAACTGTATATGAATAATATATTTGATATTAATAATTTACAAAATAAATACTCACTCAAATAATAATTTCTAATATTTATTCTTCATATAATTTATTAAATTTCTAGATATATTTTTACCTTTTTGTAATTCTCTAAAAAGTATATCTTCGTTATCATCATCGTAATATAGGAAACTATTTAAAAAGTGGTTTGGCTTTTCTTTTAATGCATTACAAATTAAAAGAAATTTTATTAATGAAAGCCCATTATTTCCATGTTCTATTTGACATACATATGAACTAGAAGTTGAAACCATATTAGAAAATTCCTCAATAGAAATCTTTTTCGAAGTACGTATATCTTTAATAATTCCTCCTATATCTTTATTAAATTCATCCTTATGTTTTACTAAATATTGGTTAACAATTTCTATTTTTTCAATATTTTTATCTAACATAATATTCCCCCTTATAATAATGTAGGAACATATTAGCACACAAACGCATGTTTGTCAATGTGGAATATCGACATCTAAAGAACAAAAGTGGACAATATGATAATTACAAAATAAAAAAATGTATTCAAAAATGAATACATTTTATATTTCTTAATTTACATTATATTTTTTCTTATCTTCCTCTGTAAGTTCAAAAAATCTTACAGTACTATTTCTCTTTTTCCATAAGTTTAATGATTTTTCTCCAACAAATGATACAATTCCTTCTTGCCTGCCAAGTCTATACTTACATACTTTAAAAGGTATTGATATATTAGAAATATTCGATATTAAAATTCTTTTTAAATGTGGACAATCTGTAATTGCAAAATTAAAAGCAGAATCTATATTTTCAAAAACAATTTCTTCTAAATTAGTTCCTTTAAAACAATTTAAAATATTTTGAGGTCTATCTAAAATATATAGTTCTAAATTTCCTAAAAATGTTACTTTTCTAAGATTCATACAGTCTAAAAATGCATCTTCTCCTATATTAATTATACTTTTTGAAAATACAAGTTCTTTAAGTGCAATACAGTTTTTAAATGCTTTTTCTCCTATCATTTGAATTTTTCCAAATGATATTTTTTTCAAGTTTGGACAATCTATAAAAGATTCTTTTCCAATAAAATTATATGTTTTATCAGGACTTAGACTAACTCCTGAAGAATTTGAATCTTCTAATATTTCAATTTCTTCTAAATTTGCCCATTTAGCTTCCTTTTCAATATTATATTTTGAAATTCCATCAGTTGCAATTATTAATTTTTTCACATTTTCAATTGTATATTTATCTAAATTTTCTTTTGTATATTTTTCATATCCATCTTGAAATTCTGCTTTGAAGGCTGGTCCTTTATTAGTTCCCCATGTAAATTGCATTCTTCTTTGATTTGTAGATTCACCAATACTTGCAAACCACTTTTTTATTGATTTTAAAATAGATTCTTCATAATATAATTCTAAATCTTGTTCATCTAAATCTGTATTACTTTTATTTCTAGCCTTTTTTTCTTCAATATCATACTTTCTGTCATCTTTATTTTGGATACTTCCAATCATTTCTATATGATCATCTCTAGCCCTTACTTTTTTTATCATTAAGACTTGTTTCCAAAGTTTATAATCATATATATCTTTTTCAGATAAATTTTTAGCAAGATTTATTAAACGTCTTCTTCTTATTCCATCATGAAATTCTTCTTTTGCGCCTTCAAAAAGCATCTCTTTTACAGCATTTGTAAAGTAATCTCTTTTACAATATTTCCATACTTTTGAAAAATCTAAAATTCCTTCAATTTGAAGTTGATAAATAATATTATTAAGTGTTATTTTTCCAAGATGTTTATTGTATTCTATCTCCTCTATCGGATTGTGATTAGATTTTTTCCAAATTTGAATATCTTTTTCTAAGCAATCCCATGATTCTTTTATTTTTTCTAATTCTTTAGGATCTATCATATCTTCAATATTTACTTCAATAATATTGCTTGCTTTCAAAAGATAATAATCAATATCAGAATCTAATAAAATTAATTCTGATAGAACTTTTAAAGATAATTCATCAAAACCATTAGACTTGTTTTCATCATCAAATTCAATATCTTTAGCCTTTAATCTGATTAGTTCTAATGATACTTCATATTCATTTGCTTTATCAAATTGATTTATTATTTTTACTTCTTCAATTTTATTTTCTATTTGAAAAATTTCTTGTAATAATAAATCAAATTCCTTTTTATTTATCATATATCTCTCCAAATATAATTTTATATAAAGATTATACCTTTATAATTTATACTTTACAATATTGTTTTGAAAAGATAAAAAAGTAAGAGTCTTCTAAATGCTACAAACATTTAAAAAACTCTAACACTCAAATAAGTATACATATTTCTATCAATATGTTATTCTTCTACTGGAGCATTTTTTGGACATACAGATGCACATGTTCCACATGAAATGCATACACTTTCATCTATTACATATCTTTCTTCACCTGCTGAAATACATTGCATTGGGCAAACTCCAGCACAAGCTCCACATGAAATACAGTTTTCATTAATTTTGAATGCCATTTTAAACTCCTCCTTTCATAATTCATTCATAATATCTATTTTTTTCTATTTTCATAGATTATAA
>CAORJJ010000106.1:2733-5184 GCA_948517135.1 uncultured Clostridia bacterium
GATTATAATAGCCTTTTAGCAATTTTTTTAACTTGACGCATAACTTCTTTTTCATTTATATTAATCATTTTTCTATTTTGCATTATTAATTTTCCATCTATCATAACAGAATCAACATCTGCGCCATTTGCAGAATACACAATATTAGAACATATATCAGTATCTGGACATAAATGAAGTTTTTCAGTTTTTATGAAAATCATATCTGCTTTTTTTCCTGGTTCTAATGATCCAATTTCATTTTCCATTCCTAAAACTTTTGCACCATCTATCGTCGCCATTTTTAAAATATCATAAGGTGAAATTGAACTTGATTCTATTGAATTTATTTTTGGTAAATATGCTGCTGTCTTCATTTCTTCAAACATATCCATTGTTGATGTACTTCCTATTCCATCTGTACCAAGTCCTATATTTATTCCATTTTTTCTTAATTTTACTACATTACAAATTCCAGAAGATAGTTTGCAATTACTTACTGGATTATGAGATATACCACCTCTAATGTTTTTTAATATTTCAATATCACTATCTGAAACATAAATTCCATGTGCTAAAACAACTGGAACATCAAAAACCTTTAATTCATTTAAGTATTCTGTACTTCTTTTACCATATCTTGTTTTTATTTTTTTCTCTTGTGCACTAGTTTCAGCTAAATGTATGTGCAAACCAGTATTTAGTTGTTTTGCCAAATCAACACATTTGGTTATTGTTTCTGGATTACATGTATGTGGTGCATCTGCTGAAACATATATTTTTATTTTACTATCTTTTTTATTATATTTTTCAGCATATTCTCTAGTTTTTTCTATTTTATCTTTTATAGAATCATCTTTTATACACCAAGCCACAACAGCTCTCAATCCTGTATTTTCAATTGCCTCAACTGTTTTATTCATTCCAAAATACATATCATTACAAGTTGTTGTTCCAGACTTTATCATTTCTAAACAAGATAAATATGAATTCCAATAAATATCTTCAGGCTCTAGCTTATCTTCAACTGGATAAATGGCTTTTTCAAGCCAATCCATCAATTTTTTATCTGTCTTATATCCTCTGAAAATACTCATTGCTAAATGTGTATGTGTATTTATAAGTCCAGGCATTACTAGCATATTTTTGGCATTTATCTTTTCATCAACTTCTATATTTTTATCTATATTATTTTCGATTTTTTCTATAATATTGTTATTTATTAGTATATCCTTTTTTTCTATATTAGCAGTATCCCCTACCATATCTAATACAAATGCATTTGTTACAAGTGTCTTCATCTATTGGTTCCTCTCAAATTCAAATCTTCCTTTGTTTTTGAGCGCAAGAATATTGCGCAAAAGTTATAATCACAAAATTATATATCACCTTGTGATGTACTCTTTTTTTCATCTTTCTCTAATTTTTCAAGTTTTCTTAATTCTGCTAAATCTTCTTCTGAATCAACTTCTAGAGTATCAGAGTCAACTTCTGCATCTTTTATAACAACTATATCTTTTGCATCATGTTTTTTGAAATAATATTCATCTCCATCTTGATATTTAACTCTTACAACTTCTTTTAAAGTTTCTAAAGACACAACTTCACCTGTACCTTCACCAGTTTTAACTATGGCACCAATTTTAGGTAAACTTTTCAATTTTTCTTCATATACTTCTTGTTCATATTTTAAACAGCACATTAGTCTTCCACAATTTCCTGAAATTTTAGAAGGATTTAATGATATATTTTGTTCTTTTGCCATTTTAATAGAAACAGTTTCAAAATTTCCTAAAAATGAACAACAACATAATTGTCTTCCACAAATACCATTTCCTCCGCATCTTTTAACTTCGTCTCTTACACCAATTTGACGAAGCTCTATTCTTGTTCTAAAAATAGCTGCTAAATCTTTAACAAGATCTCTAAAATCTATTCTTCCATCTGCTGTAAAATAAAATATAAGTTTTGAACCATCATACTTAAATTCAGCATCTATAAGTTTCATAGGAAGCCCATGTTTTTTTATTTTTTCAAGACAAGTTTTTAATGCATCAGATTCTTTTGATTTATAATCTGCACGCATTTTTTTATCTTTATCTGTTGCAATTCTAATAACTTTCTTTAGTGGTTCTGTAACATTTTCATCTTTAACTTCTTTTGTAGGTATTATAACTTCTCCGAATTCTTCTCCCATGGCAGTATCAACAATTACTTCCATACCTTTTTCTAATTTTAAATTTTCTGGATCAAAATAATATATTTTTCCAGGTCTTTTGAATCTAACACCTGTTACAATTTTCATTTAATTTAATTCCTCCCACATTTTAAAAAGCAAGTTATCTATACTCATATCAAAATTACTATTCGATTTTAGTCTACTTGAACATTCATTTATATATTTAATGCAATTTATATATTTTTCATTTACATTTTTCTTAGAATATAAACATACTATAATATAATCTAGTA
>CAORJJ010000107.1 GCA_948517135.1 uncultured Clostridia bacterium
ATTTATAACTTTAAAATAATCTTTTTGATTAAGCACAGGTTTTTTTTCGTTGATTATTTTATCTTTAATTTTTTCTATATCATTTTGTAATAAACCAAATATTGTATCAGTTTGACTTCCTAATCTATTTCTTTTACCAGATATCCTAATTATATTATTTTCATTTTCCAATTCAAAACTTCTTTTTACATAATTTATATTAGCTCCATAATCTTCAACTTTCTTATCTGAACTTCCACTTATAAAAACAATATCCCATTCATCAAGTTCATTTCCTTTATAATCTTTAATGAAGTTTTTAATTCCATCTACATTAAATTGGTAATTCAAATTTGATACTTCATAATTATCTAAAAAGTCAATAATATGTTGTTTATTTACACATTTAATCCCATATTTATTGCTCATTCTATCAATTTCAATATTTTTATTAATCTTTTTTACTAATAAATCAACACATTTTTTATTAGTGCTATTAACATCTATATCATTTCGTATCTTTGGAGTTTCCACTACTTCCTCACTTAATGATATATTTCTTGTAAATTCTTTTGCAGTTCTCATTTTATTTCTTGCTGTAATTTCCAATGCATCAACATCGCATCTAACCATTAATCCAAATTCTATTGGTCTAGCACCTTCTTCTTGCATTCTACCTATATTTAACCTTAATTCATCTGTAGCATCACTAATACTCTCATACCATTCTATTGATTTTCCTGTCATCCAAATAGTACATAGATCTTCATATCCTTTTCTATATCCAAACCATCTTCCTTTTTGCATTAATGTATCATACATTTTTGTATTACCATACATATAGCTTGTCATTAGACCTTCTAATGTTAGTCCTCTAGATAAGCTAAATCCTCCCACAGCTATAACTCTTAAATTTCCATCTTCATAATTTAAAGTATTCTTTTTTAATGAATTTACAGAAACAACTTTTATAGGTTCTATACCTTTTAATAAACTTATTTTTATTTCATCCCAAGTATATCCTTGTGTAGAAAAATCAGTTATATATGTTTGATATAATTTTTCAATATTTTTATCTTTTAAAGCAATATCATCATTTAAATTTCCATATAATCTAATTGATTCCTGAATTTCTTTAACATATTCTTTAACAATTTGCTCTACTTCTATTTGTATAGTGGTAAATCTACTTACATTTATCATCATACTTCTATGTGTATTTTTTTGTCCTCTTAAATCTCTTATTACATTAGCAATCATATAATTATTAATTGCATCTTTTAGACTATTTGGTATTTTATATACACGGTCATCTTTCTTTAAACCTAGTGATATAGAATCTTCTAGTTCCTTAACATCTAATCTTCTTAGCATATACGAATATTTAGCATTTTCTCCAAATATATCTCTTGCTCCAATATAATTAGATGGCGCATCTAATAAATAAATATAATCTCTTGGAAATATATCTTCTTTTTCCACTTCTTCATCCAAATCAGGATCAATAAAAATATTTGCAAATGGAGTTGCAGTAAACCCAACATAACTAGCTCTTGTAAATATATTTAACATTTCCCTTATTTGAGTATTTATCGCTGTAGGATCCTTATCTTCTTTATTAGTATTTACAGAAGCATTATCTGATTCATCATCAATCATAAGCATTGATGCATCAATTTTGGATTTTCCATTCAAATTATAATCTTTTAACCATTTATTTAACTGTTTAAGAGTTGTTACATTTTTCTTTATAACAAACAAAAAAGTATCATTAGATGATTCAATGTTCATTACAATCCCTCTAGCTGTAGATGTTTTAAAATCTGATTCTGTAGTAGTTAAAACCTTAGGAAAAACTTTATTATCTATTTTTCCTACTCCAACAAAAGCATTTTTTACATCATTATGAATACCATTTGTACTCTTAATCCCAGCAAATCCTTCATCAATTCTACTTTGTGTTTGCCTTCTTAATTTTTCTATTGTTCCTGTCAATAAAATTATGACTTTATATTTAGCATCAGCAGCTTTACACATTAATCCTGTATAATTAGATGTTTTACCAGACTGTACATCACCTATTACTAAACCTCTTCTTTGAAACTCTGTATTACTACAAGGATCACCCAAATAATCTGTTAGTTTATCTAGTACATCATCCATTGTATTTATTACATTGCTAGAAAAGCCTTTATTTATTAGATATTTCTTATATCTATTCCAATATCTCATATCTAAATCTGCTTTTCTTTCTAAAAACCATTCTTTATGCTTTTCTCTTATATTAGCACCTTCTGTCATTTTTATAGAACATTCATATTTTATCTGCCTTTTTATTTCCTCTATTTCTAAATCACTTACTCTAAATACTTTAGACATTTTATCAACTAATTTATCAATTTCACTATCATCTAGATATTCATTTTGAGAATTTAAAATTAATAATGATATAGTATCTTTTAAATTTTTTGCTTCATCACTCATATTCCTTTATTTTCTCCTCCATTAATTCTTTTAAGCTTTCATCATTGCAATATGGCTCAGTTTTTATAATTTGTTCATAATATTCCATAATATCTAAACCTAACTCTTTGCACTTATCTATACTATCCTCAAAAGCTAATATTAACTCTTCAATTTCTTCTTTGGTTATTTCTACATTATTATTTATTTTTCCATCTGCCACATCTAGATATACTGTATTAGTTGGAAATGAATTTTCTATATTTTTCAATAATCTTTCAAATTCCACAAGAAGTTTTTTGTCAAAGTTTTGGCATAATAATTGAATTTGTGGTAAATTTCTATTTATTTTATATTCATATCCATCTCGGGTTTTTATTCTATCCCATACATAATTTAATTTTTCGCTATTATTTTCCTTTCTTCCTCTATATTTATATACCTCTTTACTCGTAAAAATAGCTTCTTCAATACAACTATAAAGATTTTTCTTTATTATATCTGGTATATTCGCTGTACTTTTTTTGATGTCTATTCCCCAAACATCATCCAAACTATTAGGTATCTCAACCATTATTCTTGCAAGTTTTGTTAGTTCATCTTGTCTTGATAATCTAAACCATGTTCCCCATATGATTAAACGCTTATTTCTATAAATATAAAAACCTTGGTTTTTTCTTAAATCTTCTTTTCCTCCAACTTTTTTTAAATCCTCTTCAGTTAACTTATTATAATGTGGTAATATATAAGGTTTCACTGTAATAATAGATTCTCCTATTTTAATTTCTTGAGTCCTTCTAGCTTGAGTTGCTTTATTTTTTAATAAAAAAGGATCTCTAGCTTCTATCTTTCTATTATTAACATATATACTAAGACCATCCTCAATATATCTATGGAATACTAATGACAAGTGATCTATTGTAGAATTCATTTTTTCTGTTATAGTTTTGTTAATCTCTAAAGTAGATGCTTGAATCTTATCAAATTTCTTTAATAATACATATGTACCATTTGTTACATTTTCAAATAACTCTATATTTTCTAATTTCATTATTTCTTCATTTGTATACTCAAGTATACTCCATGTATTATGTTCTATAACATAATCTAAATTCCAAGAAAATGCTGATAGTATTCCATTCTTTTTGCTAACTACAGTTAAATCTCTACACTGAGACAAAGAAGCTGATTTCAAACCCAATCCAAATCTTCCTAAATCATTTTCTTTTCTTATATCATTAGGATTTTTACTTCCTAATCTCATAGCTTCTTCTAATTCTCTCTTATCCAATCCATTGCCATTATCAAAAATTATTATATATGGTTCATCATTAGGAATTACTAATATTTCTATTTTGGTAGCATTTGCACTTATTGAATTATCTATCAAATCCGCAATTGCAGTTTCAAAAGAATACCCTATAGATCTTATTGACTCAATTAGTATTGGAGCTGATGGCAAACTTTGTTTTTCTAACATAGTTAGTCCCCCTTTTATATTTATTTTACTTATATCATTTTTTGACATTTTTTACAATGAAATCAACAACATTTGCTAAAAATTGCTTTTTTATATCTACAAATTTATCATTTTAATAATTAGTTTATATATTTTTGTATAAAATATATAGATTGTGAAACAATATTAGTAAATATTATTAAAAATGTTTCACATTTTTTTCTTTTTATGCTATAATATAAATGTGAAACATTTTTGCGTATATTTTCAAAAAAAGTTTCACATTTAATAGGAGGAAAAATATGGAAGAAAAATTTGAAATTATGAATCTTTTACAATCTAAACAAACTTTAGAAAACAAACTAGGTAGTTTAATCTATGGTTCTGTTGAAATAAGAGAAGCTGATTCAAATAAGTATATATATGTTCATTATAGAGATAATGGTATTGCTTTAACAAAATATGTTGGAGAATACTCTAATGAACTTTATAATTTAATTTTAAATAACAGTATTGAAGCTAAAAAATTAAAAAAAGAAATTAGAAACATTAGAAAAAGACTAAAAGAATTAAATTATATAGAAACAGAATTAAATTCTGATGTAATGTTAAATATAGACTTTGCAAAAAAGAATATGGTTTCAACTATCTATAAGCAAGCCATTTTAGAAGGAGTTGCTACTACATTTGCGGATACAGAAAGTATCATTGAAGGAGGAAAAGTTAACAATATGACATCTGAAGATGTTTTAAAAATTATAAATTTAAAACATTCTTGGGAATTTGTATTAAATGAAAACGTTATACTAAGTGATACTAATTTTGCTTTGCTATGTCAAATAAATAAATTTATACTTGAAGGATTTTACTATAATGCAGGAAAAATAAGAAGTACTCCAGTTAGTATTGGTGGTACTAGTTGGACACCTGACTTACCTATTGAAAGTGTTATAAAAGAAGAGCTAGATGATATATTTAATAAAGATATTAACAATATTGATAAAGCAATTGAATTATTATTGTATACTATGAAAAAACAAATATTTATAGACGGAAATAAAAGAACTTCTGTTATCTTCACCAATCATTACCTAATATCCAAAGGAATGGGGATTATTGTAATTCCAGCTGAATTAAGTGAAGAATATAAAAATTTATTAATTAAATATTATGAAGGATTAGATACAATAAATATTAAAAATTTCCTTAAAGAAAAATGTTTTATGAAATTAAAAT
>CAORJJ010000108.1 GCA_948517135.1 uncultured Clostridia bacterium
GATATATTATAGTTGATTTATTTTTTAACATAATTAAATTTCCTCCTTTATTTTATATTATAATACATCAAAGATAAATATTTGTATATATTCTTTACATTACTTTCTATTATATTTTTATCTTATATATACTTTATTATATACAAAAGATATAATAATAAAGGAAGTGTATCTTATGAAAAAGATATCAATAATAATAGTTTTTTTAGTTATTAGTATATTATTAATAATTATAGTATATCCTAACTTTCAAAAAATTTATTATAAAACTATTTTAGAAACTAATTTAAACAATCAAAAACTGAATAACTTTTCAACTACTACATACGTTAATAAAAGTTTAAATACAAAAACATATACATCTGATAATAAGTTGCTATGTCAATACTTTTCATCAGAAGGTATCAATGACCAAAATATTTATTCAGACTATAATAAAAGAAAAACATACTTTTATAATCCTGAAAATAATTCCAATTTACAAATATTAGATATGGAATCTACTGATTGCTTAAATACTAATTCATATATTTACGAATATATGAATGATTCAAACAAAAAAATAGATTTTATTGAAAAAAGTCAAAATCACTACATACTAAAGTTTACAGACAAAACATCTCATAATACTGCTGTTATATGGTTAAATAGTAAAACTTATTTAGAGGAAAAATATATATTATTTACTCCTGAAAATAATGAAATTTTACTAATTGAAACTGATTATGAATTTAATATAAATACTGATAATAAATTTCCACATTTCGAATAATTTTATCATATCAAATTACATTTTTAATATTAATAATGGGAGGAAATATTTTTCCTCCCATTTGGCGATGTGCAACACTTTTTCAAGTTTACAAGTTACTAAATACTTTTATCCTTTTAATCTTTATACAAATTAAAGGAATACTGAAATGTATTAGATGCTCCTAAATTATAAAAGTCCCAAAATGAAAAATATTAAAAACAAATAAAAAATAAGTAAATCTTTCAAGCCCTTTTGCATCAATAAATACAGTATTAAAAAAACAATAAAAAAAGATGAAAAAGGTTTACTTTTTCATCTAAGTGGTGACCCCTACGGGAATCGAACCCATGATTCCACCTTGAGAGGGTGGCGTCTTAGCCGCTTGACCAAGGGGCCATTCTGTATCAACTATTTATTTATAACATATTTTAAATTGTTAGTCAATACACATATTTAGAATTTCTTTTAATCGATTGTCTTGTTTGGTTAAATATAAATATCCAATTAATGATTCAAAAGCTGTTGATTGTGCATATTCTGCAACATCTGAATTTTTAGCAACATGATGATTTTGAACATTTCTACCACGTCTTACAATATCTTTTTCTTCTTCAGTTAAATTATCTGATATTTTCTTTAATAACTCAGCTTGAGCTTTTGCTTTTACATATTTTATTGATTCAATATGAAGTTTATGTGGCTTTGCATTTGATGTATTAGTTAAATGAGTTCTTATAAATAATTCATAAACACTATCACCAACATACGCCCATACTAATGGTGATAACATTTTTGCAGAATCAATATCTTTTTTTCTTTCTATAAAATCCATTTTATCTCCTTTATGGCTCTTCTAAACTAATTTTTCCTAATTTACAGCTTCTAAAATCTTCTAGAATAATTCTTGCTGTTTTTTCATCATCAACATTTCCACCTGAAACAAGAGCCCCTCTTTTTCTTCCTATTATTTGCATTAATTCATATATACTATTAGAGCTATTTTCTATTTTCTCTATATCATTCTCTATTAATTTATATCTTTCTACTACATTAGAATTATATTTTTCATATAAAACTTTTAATAGTTCATATGCTACTTCTGTTTTCTCTAAAATATCATCTTTAATTGTTCCTGTAAATGCTAAGTTTAAGGCTATTTCTTCATTCTCAAATTTAGGCCATAATACACCTGGTGTATCTAGTAATTCTTGATTTTTTCCTATTCTAATCCATTGTTTAGATTTTGTTACACCTGGTTTATTTCCAACTTCCAATTTATTTTTCTTAGCAATTCTATTAATTAAAGAAGACTTACCAACATTTGGAATCCCTAAAATCATAACTCTTATTGTTTTATTTATTCTACCTCTAGCTGCTTGTTTTGCAATTTCTTCTTTCATTAAATCTTCTATTTTTTTAGATATTTTATCTATACCTTTTCCTGTATTAGCATCTGTTAATAATACTGGAGCTTCTTTAGATAATTTTTCTACCCATTTTTTATTAATTTGTTCATCAGATAAATCACATTTATTCAAAATAATTATTCTCTTTTTATTTTGTGTTAATTTTCTTATATCTGGATTTCTACTTGCACTTGGTATCCTGCTATCTAATAATTCTATTACAACATCTATTAATTTTAGATCTTCTTCAATTTGTTTTCTAGTTTTTGCCATATGTCCTGGATACCAGTTGATATTTATTTTTGACAATTTCTCTTCATTATTTCTTTGCATAATTTTCTCTTCTCCTATTTTATGTCATAATGATATTTAACTTGAACACTTCTTTTATCCTCATTATCTTCATCTTCTGCAATTAATTGTCCACCCATCTTTTCGTAAAATTTACGTGCATTTGTATTATATTTATTACATGAAATAAAAAATCTGATATAACCATTCTTTTTTATTTCATTATATCCTAAATTAAATAATTCTCTACCAATCCCTTTTTGTTGAAAATCTTTTCTTAAATATAATAAACCTATTTCTTGTTCATAATCACTAAAAGTTCTAATTGGAATACCAACATCCATGTATCCCACCAATTCATTGCTAGTTTCAACAACATAAAGTGATATTTGATTGTTATTTATTATATTAATAAAATTTTCTTTTGCTTTTTTATAATCAAATTTATCAATTATATCATCACTATATATTCCTCTATATGTTTGATCCCATACCTTCTGTTTCAATATAGCTAAATTTTTAGCATCCTCTTTAGTTGCTAATCTAATTTTATAATCCATTTTTATTGCCTCTTTTTTATATAACAAGTATTTTATATTGTATCATATAAAGTCAAAAAAATCTACTAAATGGCTAAAACATTGTAATTAACTTGTTTTAGAGCTTGTCTGATTTATTATTGTAATTATCTAATTACCTTTTTTAAAACTTTATTGAATTGTTCTGGTGTGTCCATATTAACTATATGCCCAGCTCCTGAAAATTCTACATATTCACTATCTGGCTCTGATTCATGCCAAATAGCTGATGCTTTTTTTGCCATATCATTATCATATTCTCCAACTCCAATTAAAAGTGGATAATCCCTTTTTGGTGTTTTATATTTATTAACTAATTTAAAAAGTGTTGCAAAATATCTAAATGAACTCTTTTTAAATCCTAAGTTCATTTGATAAAATTTCTCTTTTGCTTCATTTGTATATGCTGATATTTTTTTATTATCTTCTGCAAATGCTTTTATAGAAAACATTGCCTTTAACATCATTTTCATTTGCTGTTTTGTATTGCCTTTTTGCAAAGTTTTATCAAAATTATTAGTATCATATCCACCTATACAAGTTAGAGAAGATACTTTGCTTGGATATCTATTTGCAAAATCTTGAGCCAATACTGCTCCAATAGATACTCCAACTAAATTGATTTTATCAATTTTTTCTGTTTCCATAATTTGATATATAGCAAGAGCAGTATATTCGATTTTTCCTTTTCCTATTGATTTACCATGTCCTATTAAATCTATTGTAATAATTCTATAATCTCTAAAATAATCTAACTGTGTATCAAAACAAGTATGATTTCCGAATGCAGGATGTATAAATATTATTGCACTTCCAACTTCGGTATCATTAATCCAATAGTGAATTGAAGTGTTTTCTAATTTCTTTTCAGTCATAACTCTAATCAACTCCTTTTTTAATTGTTGTTGCATTATTCGTATCTTCTTCTGTTTCCCAAAGAACCAACATTCATATACTTAGTCTAATTTAGTTCTCATTATAACATTATTATTTAAAAAAGTATATTAAAATAAAAAACATCAAAAATTTCTTTTTGATGTTTTTTATAAATTTAATTTTATAATCGATATTGGTTTCTATCTGCTCTTTCATCGAATTTTCTATCATAATCT
Organism: uncultured Clostridia bacterium; assembly: GCA_948517135.1. Taxonomy (GTDB): domain Bacteria; phylum Bacillota; class Clostridia; order TANB77; family CAG-508; genus Scatovivens. The sequence goes on from CAORJJ010000108.1 coordinate 4,142, forward strand.
TCATTTTTATAAAACCAATCTGCTTTTTTAGTTCCACTTCCTAAATTTCTATTTTTATTTACCAATATATCTAAAAATGTTAACATTGGAAGTACAACTCCTATTACTGTAAATATCATATTAGCACCATTTGCTATATCAAAAGTAAAACTACCTGCTGTAATATATTCATATAGTGCTGTTCCAAAATATGTTGCATATAATCCAAAATATGCAGCAGCTCCTACTATATTTCTTTTTACTACTAAAATTAAACATGGTAATGTTGCAAATAATAAAGCTATTTCATATGTAGTATTTATAGGTGTTGCAAAAAACTCTCTGTCTAATTGATAAAGTACAGTAACAATAGCTCTAAACATCCAAAATAGTATAGCTAAAAATGTAAGTAAATAACTAAATAAACTTGTCATATGTATTCCTCCTTGTCCTCTAAAATAAATTTTAACACAATTAAACACTAATATCAAGATATAAATTAGAGACACCTCAAAATATCAACAAATTAATATTTGAGGTGTCTCACCGCTAAATTCCCTTTAAAATTATTCACCATCTGTGAAATTAAAGTCTTCTTTAAATTTTTCTTTGAAGATTTCAAATACAGCTGTTAAAGTTTCTTCATCATCTACACTAACATATGATTCTTCATCGCTATCAGCATCTGAATCATCAACTTTTAATATAACAACTTCACCGTCGTCTTCTTCTCCATCTTCAAGTACTGGTAATAAAACTACATAATCTTCTGATTCATATTCAATTAAATCTAAAAATTCAAATTTTACTTCATTACCATTTTCATCATTTAATATTATGATATTACTAATTTCTTCTTCAAATCCGTTATTTTCTTCGTCCATTTTAATTCTCCTTCCTTTGTATAAGGTTATACAAATCTAAAAATATGATATACTAAAGATACGTTTTTTGCAATAGTTTTATGC
>CAORJJ010000109.1 GCA_948517135.1 uncultured Clostridia bacterium
ATTTTATAGTATTAACTATAACCGAAAATGAGTCTACAAAAAATTTGGAATTTCAAAATATAAATTCAGATGATACAACTCTTTATATTGGCTTAGATAAAAGTACAAATAATCCAAAAAGAGGTATTTCAATCAAAATAGACAAATCTCTTTTAAGAGAAAATATAGATGTATATAAATCTATACAGGAAGAAAATTTTATCACAACTTACAAAAATATAAAATCTATTGATAAAAATTATACAATCGAGCAAGCTACTAACGATAATTGTTTTATAATATTACCAACAACTGTAGAAAACAAATCTGTTTGGAATACATTTATAAATAATATAACTAATAATGAAGATACTGAAATTAGAATAGTTTATGATATATCAATAAATGAAGGCTTGACAATACTAGATATTAAATATATGAATTATCAAAATAAGTATTATGTTTGTAGAGATACTTCAAGAAATACAGGATACGAATCAAATCTCAACTACTTTGAATATGATAATTTTGAAAAAGAAGATTTAAATAAAGTAGATTTAATAAATTCAGAAAAAATAGAAAATTATTTATTTAGTAGTAATAACTTTCCAGAAACTAATTTTTCTATTTCATTTTATTCTAATAAATAATTTGAAAAGAGGAGTTCAAAGATTGAACTCCTCTTTTTTACATAGGTTAGAAATAGGCTTTTGGTTTACTTACAAATTACATTTATGGTCTGTCAGGCCAATATATCCATCCAGATGTCTTTTTAGTAGAATCACTTGTTTTGTAATAATCGATATAAGCCCAACTAGGATCTGCATTAAAACTTGTTTGGAAAGTTATTTCAGCACCAGCAGGCAAAACATCTATGCATGCACTTTTATCAGTAGGCGAAGCATATACATTAGAGGAACTGCCTTTAGCCATACTTACCATTACATAAGATACATACAGGTCAGCATAATATAATCCAGGACGGTGATAGTCTAAATATCCATTTGAAAGATAACCACGTTTTCTCCCCGCCTTACTATTATATTCAACATAAACCCAGTCGCCATTTTTGGCAATTACACATACCAGTTCATTAGCACTAATACTTCCTGCAATACCATAAGCAGAAGTACTGGTGCCATAATATACACTTGCACTACTATTCATTCTTGCAACAGAAGTAGTACCATTGGTTCCTGCAACATGCTCAATAAATTCAGGAAAATATACATATCCTCTTTTGGTACCATTTTTAGTACTATACTCAATGTATGCAGTTAAATAGCTTTTTCTACTATCTACATACTGATATGCATATAACAAGGTTACTGTTTCATTTGCAGAGATACTTCCAACATCAATAGAAAGTTCAGAGTCATCGCAACTATATACCCGATAGTCCTTTTGAGACTTCCTAAGTCCACCAGTATATATTTCATCATTAACAGTTGCATTGATGTTAGTTATTGTAAAGCATGGTACATACCCAGTTCTCTGTTTCCCCTTGTATTGTCCTTCAGTAACTTTATATTGAATATGATACCATCCAGTATTCTTAACTCTTCCAAGAATGAATACTTCTTCACCAGACTTAATGCTTCCAACACTAACATATCCACCAGTGCTAGGTCCATAATATACTGTTTGGTCAATAGTTGACTGACCTCTTATTGCGGTAGAACTTGCATATGCTGTTGTGGGCATGCTAACCAACATACCTACAAACAATGCACATACCAAAATGATACTCATAATTTTTGTTTTCATGTAAAAATCCTCCTGTTATTTTGATATTTTGCCTATTTCTAACCTATCTACAAAATAATATGCAACTAATTATTTTACATATTATTTGTAATCATTTTCAATGTGCTTTAAAAATCTTTTTTACTATAACACAAATTTTAATAATTTTTTAAAAAGGTAATAAAAAGTAACAAAAGATAATAAAAGGTATTTTGAAATTATAAAAAACTCTATCAAATGATAGAGTTTTTTATGTTAATTATTTATTTGTGAAATTTCTTCAATCATACTAAAAAAATCATCTGTATTTACAGAATTTTCATCAAATATATAAGCATAAATATTATTGTATGGTTTCAAACTAATATATGAAGAATTCATATATCCTCCCCCCAATTGAAGCCCATATTCAGAATCATCAATATATGTATAATATTCTGGTAAAAAACCAATAATAATTTTTTTACTTCCAGATATTATCGTATTTAATTTTTGTTGTAATTCTTCGTTATTATTATTATTAAGCAAATAATTATTTTCATTTATGTTATATTTTAGATCAATTGATGAAAGCATTTCTTGCATTATATGTTTTCTTTCTTTAATGTAATCATATGGATTATCTGCTTTTTGGTAAGTTGTTCTTTCAGATATCCAAATCCCATTATTAGGTAAATGATTATTAATATATTTTTCAAAATCAGTTGTATTTAAAATTTCGTCACATCCAAGCAAATATGCAATATTAGCTTGTGCCATTATATCTTGGTTAAATTTCTTTTCAACACCATTTATAGTTAATCCACTATCATTTGGTAAACTATTCACTTTAGTATTACTTTCAATATCAGTATTGCTTCTAGTGATTTCTTGATTTTGAATTTTATTTTCAATTATATTTTGAGTATTTTCAATTGTACTATTATTTGAACTTATAATATAATCATTTGTAATTTGCTCTTCATTATCTTCAGAATTTATCAAATTATTATCGTTTTTAACATTACTTAAACTACTTTTTATTTGAATGATAATACCAGTTAATATAAAAATTATTAATACAACTATAATTAAAATAATTATTTTTTTCTCTTTCATTTTTTATACCTCATTTAACATTAAAAATATATTTACATTATAACATAAAATAATATTCTTAACAATTATTCTCCTAATAGCATATTAATAGTTGCAGTATTAAATCTATCACTCAAGCTTCTATTACCTGTATTCCTATTATTATGACTAGGTAATTCAAGTATAATTGATTTATCAATTCCATTTTCTACTGCCCATTGAGCTAAATATCCAGATGAACTGGTATTTGATACTAAATTTCTACATTGAAATGCATGACTTCCACCATGAGAAATAAAGCTTGTATTAGAATCATTTTTGAATTGTTGATAATAATAGTTACCAATGCCATTATAACCATCATTTCCTATTGTTTCACAATCCCAGCCATGGATATCAATCAAAATACTTTTTGCTCCATTTACTGGTTTAACAGAATCCTTCATTAACATATCTCTTAAACCTTGGGCTTCAATTGTTGCTAATACGTTTTCACCAGTATAATTTCTTCCTTTATTTGTGTATTTTACATATATTTTTGTTGGCCAATTTCTATTTATATCAATTTCGTCCTTTACATTACATCTTCCAGGTCCATTTTCACTACTTCCTGATGTTATTCCATCTCTGTTTAAATAAGGGACAGCATAAATTGTCCAATTTGATAATATTTTTTGTATATTACTATCCTCTCTATTATTATACATGTAATCCATAAATTTATATGCAATATCAACAACTTCTATTCCATCAGCATATCCTTCATCTTCAAATCCATGTTGAGCATATATCAAGTATAGTCTTTTATCTCCCGTTCCAATTTTATATGAATGTATCGGACCACCCAAACCACTTTGCCAATTTTGTGCTTGTTGAAATCCTCCTGATTTTCCAACGCTTGATGGAACATCAGGAATTGAAGGATTACTTCCTTTAGTTAAAATATTCTCTGGTACAAAACCACCTTTTAGACTTTCACCAGCATAATAAACAATATATGTATATCCAAATTGATTATATGGATTATTTCCAGTTGTTGATTGCCTATAAACGCTTTCTTTATTACCAATTGAACCAACATAAGCACACAAACTATTTGCTTTTCCAGGTCCAAACGATACCTCATGGTTTGTATCAGATAAGAATCCTTGACTCATTTGCAAATCTGGTAAGTGTATGATTCCAAGACTAGATGTATTATCTATACCCAAATCAGATTTAAAACAAAAAGATCTTCTCCTTCCAGTTTTGGTATTATATTCTATATATAAATAATTTTCTGTATATCCTAAAACACAAACATATTCATTTGCCCCTATTGCTCCTGTTCCAGAAGTGAATCTTTCAGAATTTGGACCTGTATATGTTATTTTTTTTGAATCTGCTTTTAATAAAGTACTTGAAAAAGGATTTGATAAATACTCCATCTTTACATATCCTCTTTTCATTCCATTCCCAGTCCAATATTCAATAAATCCAACTTGATATAATTCGTTTTTATAATTAACTTTATAATCGTATAGCAAAGTAACACCTTCTGTATTAGCTATGCTTCCATAAGAAACAGTAACACTATATGTTCCCCATGATCTAACATCTGATTTTACATTTGCATATCTATAACCACCTGTCATTACTTCTGCTTTAACATAGTCAGATACCAATACTCCAGTTTTTTTAACATATCCACTTTTTTCTGTATTAGAATTAGTTACGGCGTAAAGAATATGATAATAATCACCTTCTGATCCTAAAACTACAATTACTTCTAAATTATCAATACTTCCAACTGTACAATATGAACCATTATCATTAGGACCATGATATACTATTTGATCTCCCACTGCTCTACCGCATTGCTTGTCCATAATCACTAAAATCAGCCATTGTGCTAATTCCTTCTGAAGTATTATTTTGAACACTAAATTCTATTTCACCTATTAAAACTTTATATTGTATATTATCTAATATTTTTATAAAGTTATCTGATAATGGTAAATTAAATTCAATATTATCTAAATTATAATAATATGAATTTAAAATAATTACTCTTGTATCATTATTCTCATATGCTTTAGAACGTATATTAT
>CAORJJ010000110.1 GCA_948517135.1 uncultured Clostridia bacterium
AATTTACTATTTTCAAAATAATCATCTATAATTATATAAATAATATATGGGAATATTATTTTATATATTGATTGAAAAAACATATATATATCTGGCAAAATTCCAAATATATAAATATATATTGTTGTTATTATTCTGTATACTATATTAGGAATAATTCCATATTTTTTTACAATATAATTACATAATAGATTAATGCTTATACTTGGAAATGTTACATATCCAAGCAATATTAACATTTCTCCTAAATTCCATATATTAGATGTATTTATAAATATTGTTATTTCTGCTAGTACTAAAACTATTGTTACAATTATAGTATTAATCTTATTTTGAGTTGTAACAAAAATTTGTCTTATTATTTCTGAACATATAACAATTATTATATATGGCAAAATAGTTTTAAAAATTCTTTCTGAAGTAAAAGCATTTATATTCTTATAAAATCCTACATATATTCCTATTAAATATAATAAAAAAACATATATTATAGATAACCCCATTATTAATATTATTATTTTACTTTTATTTACATTATCAACTTTTTTAAATTTAAATATTTTTGTAAGTACTATTGTATATAAAACTAGAAAAATAGTTAGAGTCCATTTTTGAAGTTCTACATTTGGCAAAAAAAGGTTAAAGAAAGTTAGCATACAAATTATTACCAATAACATATATTCTATTACTTTATCTTTTTTCATAGATTTTACCTTTCTTTAACTATTTTTTACCAAATGTATTAGTTTGCTTTTGGTACAGCTGTTATTGTTGCTGTTATGCTAGTATTAACATCTGTTGTTGGTGTTTTTAACAATTTTGTAGAAACCTTAACATAAGTTTTTGCACCATTTGCTACTGCAAAATTACTAATAGCATTACCTGTTGAATCACACATTACTGCATTTACTTCAAAAGTTTCAGTATCTGTTGAAGTTGCTGTAACTGTTATAGATTCTGCTTCTATATCAGCACTTCCATTTTCTATTTCAAGAATTGCATATCTTTCATCATTTCTAGTTGTTAATCCCGAAAAATTAACAGTTGCCGTTGTTGCTTTTGCTACAACAGCAATTTCAACACTATTATCATTATTGCTTTTTACAGTATTTTCGCCTGTAAAATATACTTTGAAATTATCTTGATTTGCAGTTGCTGTTGCTCTACCTGTTATAGATAACTCTACATTTGTTATTGCTGCATAACCAATTCCCATAAATAATACTATAAGTAATACAATTCCTAATATTACTTTCTTCTGTTTATTCAATCACTTTCACCTCCCTTTATTTTTTATATTAATTATTTTGATCCCCTATAAAAATGTAGTGAATTTCTCCTCTATATAATAATATATATTACTTTTTTCTTCAATATTTTCGTAAGAATGAGACCTAAATGTCACAATTATGTAATATTTTGTAGTTTACTTAAAAATAGAAAAGGCCCAGCGCATACACGCTGGTCCTCCACCTTCAAATTATGATTACAATTAAAATGACTGTCGCCAAGAAAGAAACGAGATTTGCAGTAATTTCACTGCTTCCATTACGCCGGAAAGAATTTCTAATTCCAACATAAAACACAGGGATGAACTGAATTAAGTGCCTAGCGCACCACCCCAGTGCTGAAAGTACAGTTCTGCCAATGTAACCAAGGCCTCTAACAGCTCCATTAGCAATGGTTCCAAAGACACCGCCTGTTCTAATCCCAATAGCAGATAGCATAACACTGATGGCTACACCCATGATAACAATCGGTATCATCGCATTAAAAGCCACAGAGAAAGCACTGCCGAGAATTGGAACAATAGTACCTTTAATAAAAATCCATGTGAAAATCAACATATTTTTTTCCTTTCTTTTTCGAGTTTATATTTCATAACTATATATAAACACACAATTGTGCGTAAAAAAGGGAAATTTATATAAAATAGAAAATTCTATGTAATTATATTTTATCACTATTAAACTATCTCGTCAATTAAGAAAAGCCAGCTGTACGCTGGCTTTTCCTCTTTTTCAAACCTACTATCTTATGAATAATTGGTTTTCTTGAGCATCAATTGTTATTTTACTCATTGGTAATATTTCACCGAGTTAATATTTTTTCAGCTATTAAAGTTTCTAGTTTCTTTCTAACAAATCTCTTCAATGGTCTTGCTCCATAGATTTCATCATATCCATTATCAATTAAATATTCCTTTGCAGATTCTGTTAATTCTAATGTTATATGTTTATCTTCTAATCTTTTTTCTAAATCTACTATTAACAATTCTAATATTCTAGCAATTTCACTTTTTTTAAGTGGTTTATAAAATATAATTTCATCTAAACGATTTAAAAATTCAGGTCTAAATGATCTTTTTAAAAGTGTTTCTACTTTCTCCCTTGCTTCTTCTGAAATTTCACCATTACCATTTATTCCTTCTAATATAAAATCTGAACCTAAATTAGATGTTAATATTATAATTGTATTTTTAAAATCTATTGTTCTACCTTGTGAGTCTGTTATACGTCCATCATCTAAAACTTGTAATAATATATTAAATACATCAGGATGTGCTTTCTCAATTTCATCAAATAGTACTACTGAATATGGTTTTCTTCTAACAGCTTCTGTTAATTGACCACCTTCTTCATATCCTACATATCCTGGAGGTGCTCCTATTAACCTTGAAACTGAATATTTTTCCATATATTCAGACATATCAATTCTTATCATATTATGCTCATCATCAAATAAACTTTCAGCTAAACTTTTAGCAAGTTCTGTTTTACCAACACCTGTTGGACCTAAGAACATGAATGAACCTATTGGTTTTTTAGGATCACTTATTCCAGCTCTTGAACGCATAATAGCTTCTGATACATCTTGAACAGCTTCATCTTGACCAATTACTCTTTTATGAAGTATTTCTTTTAAATGTAATATTTTTTCTCTTTCACCTTCCATTAATTTTTTTACTGGTATTCCTGTCCATCTTGATATAATTTCAGCAATTTCATCATCTGTTACTTTATTTCTTAATAGACCATTTTCAATATTTTCTTCGTAAATATCTTCTTGTTTTTCTAATTCTTTTTGAAGCTCTGGTAATTTTCCATATTTAAGTTCTGCGGCTTTATTTAACTCATAATTTCTTTCTGCTTTTTCAATATCTGCATTTACTCTCTCTATTTCTTCTCGAAGTTTCTGTACCTTTTCAATAACTACTTTTTCATTTTCCCATTTAGCCTTCATGCTTTCAAATTTTGCTTTTAATTCAGATTTTTCTTTTTGAAGATCTGTTAAACGTTTTTTAGATATATCATCAGTTTCTTTACTTAATGCAGTTTCTTCTATTTCAAGTTGCATTATTTTTCTTGAAACTTCATCTAGTTCTGTTGGCATTGACTTCATTTCTGTTTTTATTATAGAACATGCTTCATCTACTAAATCTATTGCTTTATCTGGTAAAAATCTATCTGATATATATCTATGAGAAAGTGTTGCTGCTGCAATTAAACTGCCATCTGATATTTTTACTCCATGATATACTTCATATCTTTCTTTTAATCCTCTTAAAATTGATATTGTATCTTCTACTGTTGGTTCATCTACTAAAACTGTTTGAAAACGTCTTTCTAATGCTTTATCCTTTTCTATATATTCCCTATATTCATTTAAAGTTGTTGCTCCAATACAATGAAGTTCTCCACGTGCAAGCATTGGCTTTAAAAGGTTTCCTGCATCCATCGCCCCATCTGTTTTCCCTGCACCAACTATTGTATGAAGTTCATCTATAAATAATATAATTTTCCCTTCACTTTTTTTAACTTCTTGAAGAACTGCTTTTAATCTTTCTTCAAATTCTCCTCTATATTTAGCTCCTGCAACTAAAGATCCCATATCTAATGAAAATATAGTACTATCTTTTAAACCTTCAGGAACATCTCCTCTAACAATTCTTAGTGCCAACCCTTCTGCAATTGCTGTTTTACCAACTCCTGGCTCTCCTATTAAACATGGATTATTTTTAGTTTTTCTTGAAAGTATTCTAATAACATTTCTTATTTCTGAATCTCTTCCAATTACTGGATCTAATTTTTGTTCACGAGCTAAAGCAACTAAATCTTGACCATATTTTTTTAATACATTATAAGTACTTTCTGGATTATCAGAAGTTACTCTTGTGTTTCCTCTAACACTTGATAATGCCTTTAAAAAATCGTTTTTATTTAATTTATATTTGTTAAATAATTCTTTTACTACTTTATTTGGATTATCTAATAAAGCAATCATAATATGTTCAACTGAAACATATTCATCTTGCATCTTACTTGCAATTTTTTCAGAATTTGTAAGAACTATATCTACATCTTGAGCAACATATATAGAATCTGCTGTTCTAGCCCCTCCTGTCATTCTAGGTTTGTTTTCAACTTCATATCTTAAATCATTTTCAAAACCATCTGAAATACCTATTTTCTTTAATAATTCTTTTATTAAACTATCTTTCTGACTTAATAGTGCAAGTAATAAATGCTCTTCTTCTATCTGAGAACATTGATATTCTACTGCTAAATTCTGTGCATTTTGAATAGTTTCTAAAGACTTTTGAGTAAATTTTTGTGCATTCATAAAATTCCCTCCATTTTTTCTATATATTTCTGTTTATTATTTCTAATCCTAATAAAATTATTATAGTACTCTTTTTTAGCAATGTCAATAGTAGAGTGCTAATTTTATTTACTTGCTCTATTTTGCCTAATATGGTATAATATAGAAATAACATAACATGTGTTATATATATAAATTAAAGGATTTTTTAGTATGGAAAATAGTATAAAATTTACATTGATTATTGATAAGCTAAATAGAAAAATATCAGAGT
>CAORJJ010000111.1 GCA_948517135.1 uncultured Clostridia bacterium
AATTTTAAGTGTAAAATATGATTTAAAAAACTTAAAATAGAGAGGAATTTAAAATGGAAAAAATTGCAATTATATCAGATATACATTCTAATATAACAGCGTTTAAAGTGGTATTAGAAGATATAGAAAAAAGAGGAATAAAAAGAATATTTTGTTTAGGAGATTTAACTTTAAAAGGGTCATCACCTTGTGAAGTATTAGATTTAGCTAAAGAAAAATGTGAAATTATTGTTAAAGGAAATACAGATGATTCTACTGTAAATGATGATGGAAAACATTATAATTGGCATAGAGAAAAGCTTGGAAAAGATAGAATAACATTTTTAGATAAACTTCCAATGTATCATGACTTTTATATGAGTGGAAGCTTAATTAGAATGTTTCATGCTTCAAAAAATGACTTACATTATAGAGTAACAGATTTTGATACAGTTGAAAATAAAATGAAATTATTTGAAGATGAAAATAATATAATTCCAGATATAGTATTATATGGAGATATTCATATACAATATATGCAAAAGTTTTATAATAAAACATTAGTAAATGTTGGTAGTGTTGGGAATGTTATAGAATTTTTGCATCATGATGATACCATTGAAGATATGAGTGAAACTCTTCAAGCATATTATACAATTTTAGAAGGAGAATTTGGACAAAAGACAGGAAAATCTTCATTATCAATACAATTTGTAAGAGTTCCTTATGATATAAATAAAGAGATAGAACTTGCTAAAAAGAATAATAGTATAAGTATAGAAAATTATATATTAGAATTAACAACTGCAATTTATAGAAGAAATAAAAAGAAACTAGAAAATAGTAAAGAATATTGGGATAAAGGATATTGGGAAAAAAATATACAAGATAAAAAAACAGACTTTTTAAAAGACAATTGGATGGAAAAATATATTAGTGAAATTGAAAAAGTTGAAGATAAAAAAGCAATTGATTTAGGATGTGGATTAGGTCAAGATACTAAGTGGTTACTAGATAAAGGATTTGAGGTGTTATCTTGTGATATTTCAAGTATTGCACTAGAAAAATTAAAAGAATTAATTCCAAATAGCAAGACTATGCAAATTGATGTTAAAGAAAGACTACCATTTGAAGATAATTCAATTGGATTAATTGATGCTAATTTATCTATTCATTATTTTGATATGAAAAATACAATGAGTATATTTAATGAAATATACAGAGTATTAAAACCAAATGGTTTATTCATAGGAAGAGTTAATTCAGATAAAAATGAAACATATATAAAAGAAACTACGAAAAAAATTGAAGACAATTTTTATTATGATTATGATAGATATTACAGATTATTTAATAAAGAACAATTTGATATTTTAACAAAAGATTGGAATGTAATTAGTTTAAATGAAAATATAACTGTTAGACTTGATAGAAAAAAAGCATTATGGGAATTTGTTTTAAAAAAATAATAGAGAGGAAATAAATTTTGAAAAAGAGTAATAAAGATAAACTAAAGCAAAAGAGAGCAGAAGAAAAAAGAAGAAGATAGAAAAAAGAAAAATGAAATCATAAGAACAATATCAAAAGAAGAGATAAAAATTTTGAAAAAGTTTAATATGAATTCTTTTATTAATGAAGCTACTAAAGAAGAAATGTTAGAGTGCCTACATTCATTACTTAATATTGTAGCAAAATCTAGTTATTTAGATGAAGTTACTAGAATGGCTAGAAATAATATATCAACTGAATGGTTTGATAGAGAAATAGATAATGATTTTATAGAAGAAATATTAGTAAAAGAATTAAAAAATGCAGAAAACAGTTCTACTGAAAGTGTTTCTTTAAAATTATGTTACTGGTCAAATAGAATTGCTCATCATATTGAAAAAGAAGTAATTGGAAAAGAGAAAAAGCATAAAATGAATGGTTTATATTTGAAATATTTTATGAATTCTAAATATAAGTATGATCCATTAGTTGCAAGGGATGCTTTAGAAAAAGGTGATAATACAAAAGAAGTTGAATTGTTAGAACAAATATTAAGAAAAGAAGCTACATTTTTAGAGGATATTAGAACACCTGAAGAATTAAATAATCTATTTCTAGGATTAAATCTTAGAAATGAATTTTGGACATTAAAACATCAAATGTTAAAATCTATAATTTTAAATACTTCTAGAGAAGAGAATTCACCTGTGAAAGTAACAAGTATAACAGAAAGAAAAGAAGTTGCTATTAATGGAAGTGAAACACTTAGATTAGTAATTCGTGAAATTAATGGTATTGCTCCAGTAGTTATGCATTGTAATAAAGAGAAAATTGATGAATTTTTAATGGAAAATAAATTACAGCCAATACAAGAAGAAACATCTAAACAAATAATAAAATTTGCTCAAAATGGCAAAGTAGGAATTCATTTTGTATTAGATGAAGAAAATAGAGAAATTTTAGAATATGAAGCGAGTTCAAGTGTTACTGCAAATAGGCTGAATAATATTGTGTATAGAGGGGAAACAGAAGAAGATGGAAGATAAAAACATTTTGGAGATGATTAAAAGCCAAGATTCAAAAAAAGCATTAAAAGAAATGGAAGAAAAATTTAAAGAAATTTTATTAAATAAATTAGATAGTGATTTGGAAACAAATAGTTTTATGCAGATATTAGATTGTTCTATAAAGAATTTTCCAGAAAATTATGATATATTAACATATTTAAGAAATATATACTTTTTTGAAGAAAAAACAGATTCAGAGAAATTATATGAACTAGCATATATTTATGAAAATTTAGTGCAGGAGTGAAAATGAAGTATTTTATAGTAATTTGTGGAGATCTAGCAGCAGGCAAAAGTACATATGGAAAAAAAGTTTCAAAAGAACTTCAAATTCCTTTCTTTAGTAAAGACAAGATTAAAGAGATATTATTTGATTCTATGAATAATAGGAATTTAAGTTATGAAGAAAAAAGAAAAATAGGAGCAAGTAGTTATGCAGTGTTTTATAATATTGCAGAGCAATTAATGGAAGCTAACCAAGCTTTTATATTAGAAAGTAATTTTATAAAAGAATCTGAAGATATTTTAAAAACATTTATAAGTAAATATGATTATAAATGTATAACAATAAAATTTATTGGAGATTTGAAAGTTCTTCATGAAAGATTTAAACAAAGAGAATATTCAGAAGAAAGACATCAAAGCTTAGTTGCAAATGGAAAATTTGATAGTTTTGAAGAATATGAGAAACAATCTATAATTTTAAGAGATTTTAAAATGAATGATGAAATTATTATCGATACTACTGATTTTTCAAAAGTAAATTTTGAGTCAATAATGAAACAAATAAAAGAAAGAATAACAGGAGAATAGTATGGAAAAACAACTAGAATTATGGAATAAGTTAAATGAAAAAAATTCATTAAGAGAAGTTCAAGAATATATAAATAATGTAAATGAAATTAGAGGTTTTAATTCTCAAGAAATTACAAAAACAATGTTATTACTAACAGAAGAAATTGGAGAACTTGCCAAAGCAATTAGAAAAGAAGCAACAGATATGGCAATTGATGTAGACAAGAAATATAATTATGATAAAGTAGAAGGAGAAATTTCAGATGTGTTTTATGTATTATCTTGTGTATGTAATAAATTAAATATTGATATATTTAATTGTTTAAAAGAAAAGGAAAAGAAGAATATTTCAAGAGTTTGGAAAAAGGCGGACTAAAAAGTTCGTCTTTTTTTTATCTTTATTATACATTTGTATAATGGCTATTGACTTGCTTGTTACACAAGTGTATAATAAACAAAATTGAAAGGAGAGATAAAATGTTAAAACTATCAGATTCAGAAATTTATATTATGCAAATAATATGGAAATATGGAAAAGTAACATCATTTGATATATTAGATGAAATAAAAAATGATGACACAATTTCTGAAAATGGAATAAGAACATTATTAGGTCGAATGGTAAGGAAAGGAGCAATACGAATTACAGAAAAGAAAGGAAAAACCTATATATATGAAGCACTTATAAATAAAGATGATTTTTTAAGGAAAGAAGGAAATAACTTTTTAGAAAATATTTATCAAGGAGCAATTAATTCTATGTTACTAAATTTTGTTAAAGAAAATAAATTAACAAAAAAAGATGTACAAGAATTGTTAAAAAGAATAGATGATGAAAGTGAGAACTAAAGATGGAAAATTTAATATATTTATGTTATAAAATAGAACCTATATTTTATAAGATAGTTTATATGTCAATAGTAGCAAGTATTATTGGACTATCAATTTTAATAATAAGAAAATTACTAAAAAAGAAAATATCTTCAAAATGGATAAGTAGAATATGGATTATATTTTTAATTAGTTTAATAATACCAATTCAAGTTAAAAGTAGTATAAGTGTATATAGTTTATTTCCAATAAATTTGCAAAAAATTGAGGAAATATCTGTTGTAAGAAATAATTTGCTCGAAAAAAATAATGAAGTAATAGAAGTATCAGCAGATTTAGAAAATAAAGAAGATAATATAATAGTACCTAATAAATCTAAAGAAAGTTCATTTAATATAATAGTTTTCTTGCCATTATTGTGGTTAAGTTTAATATTAGTAAGTTCTCTTTCGTGTTTAATAACATATATTTCTTTTGAATTAAAAATAAGAAAAAATATATTGGAGAATGAAGAAATTGAAAATATACTAAATAGAAGCAAGGAAAAATTAAATATAAATAGGAAAATAAAATTAGTAAAACAAAATATTATTAAAATGCCATCAATTTTTGGTGTGTTTAATGTAAGAATTTTAATTAGTGACAATATATTAGAATTATCAAATAAAGAAATTGAATATATTTTTTTGCATGAGTTGTCTCATTA
>CAORJJ010000112.1 GCA_948517135.1 uncultured Clostridia bacterium
TTAGAAATGTTATTATAAGTGCTAACTTTATAAATAAATTTTTGAAAGATTCTATAAATATCACTCCTTTCTAAGTAATAAAAAAGATAAAATATTAATACACTTTCTGTATTGAAATTTGTCGTATTTTGATATATTATAAATTGCATACACAAGATATAAATTAGTGAGGAATTTTATGAAAATTAAAAAGAAAATATTTTTGATACTGATGTTAATAATTATCAGTATACAAACTATTTCTTTTGCTGATGAAGTTTCAATAACCTCTAGATCTGCAATTTTAGTAGAAGTTAGTACTGGTAGAATTTTATATGAAAAAAGATCTACTGAGAAAATGTGGCCAGCATCTACAACCAAAATAATGACTGCAATTTTAGTTATAGAAAATTGCAAATTAGATGATATGGTTACTGTAACAGAAACTGCAATTGAAAATATTCCTAGTGGATATGTTACTTGTGATTTACAAGTTGGAGAACAGATATCAGTAAAAGATTTGTTAAATGCGTTAATGATAAAATCAGCAAATGATGCAGCTTATGTGCTTGCAGAACATGTTGGTGGGAGTATAGATGAATTCTCAGATATGATGAATCAAAAAGCAAGAGAACTAGGATGTGCAGGAACACATTTTGTAAATCCAAATGGAGTTCATAATGAGAGTCATTATTCAACTGCTTATGATTTATATTTAATTGCAACATATGCTATGAAAAATGAAACATTTAGAAGCTTGGTTATACAAACAGATAATATTTTACCAGCAACAAATAAATATCCAAATACAGATAGAACTCTTAAAACAACTAATGCTTTAATAAATCCAGAAAGTGAATATTATTATAAAAATGCAATTGGAATAAAAACAGGATATACATCACAAGCAGGTAACTGTTTAGTATCTGAAGCATCAAGAGATGGATTAGAATTTATAGCGGTTGTTTTAAATGGTGATAGATTTTCAGATTCAATAAAATTATTAGATTATGCTTATGATAATTTTACATTAACAAAAGTAAAAGAAAAAAACACAGTAGTAGATACAATTGAAATAGAAAATGCAACTAAAGAAACGAAAATGTTAGATTTACTTATAGATAATAGTATTACAGTAATAAATAATAAAAGCATTGATATTAATCAAATTATTCCTGAGATAAAACTCAGAGAAGAACTTGTAGCACCAATAAAAAGTGGGGAAGAGATAGGTACTATAAAATATAAAGTTGATGATATTGAATATAGTGCTAAACTTTTAGCGGCATCAGATGTAGAGGAAAAAACTTATTATGAAACAATTTTAATAATAGGCACTGTATTATTAATATTTGCATTATTATTATTTGTTAGTAAAAGTAAGAGAAGAAGGAAAAAGAGAAAATAAATTGAAATATATTATAAGAGCTTGCAAGAAAATTTGCAAGCTCTTTTTAAAATAATTCTGATATAATTTCTTTAGTTTCTTTTTTGTCATGTAAGAAAAACCAAAGATTATTACACTTTTTAGATTCTCCAGGAAGCTGTCTGCTTACAATTGAATTAATATCAAATTCAGAAGCTACTGGAATATAAGGTATACAATCATCTTTTGTTAAATTTGTTTCTATATTATCAAAAATAGTATTAATAATTTTTTTCGCATTTTTTGCATTTTTTAATGTTAATGTTTGCTTTAAAGTCTCTTGCATAAATTCACGTTGCGTTTTCATTCTACCATAATCATTATCACCATATTCAGAAGGGTATGATGAACCATCATTATTATGTCTAAACCTTAATAATTGTTCGGCCTTTTCACCATCTATTTTTTGCATACCTTTTGAAAGGTGTATGTGTAAATCTTGTGTTGGATCATCATAATCCATATCAATAGGAACATCGAAGTCTACGCTACCAAGAATATCAACGATTTTTATTAAACTACTAGTTTTTACAACAACATAGTAATCAATTTTAACATCAGTTATTTTTTCGACTGCATCAACTGTTTTGTTAACATTTTTGGAATATAGAGAATTTATCTTGTCAGAACCTTTGGCAGTATTTTGATTTTTACCAACAAAAGTATCTCTAGGAATAGAAAGCATTGATGCAGATTGTTCTTGTGGATTATATGAACATAGAATTATGGTATCAGTTAATTTTGTCTCAATATCTTCACTAACACCTAACACTAAAACATTAATTTTTTCTAAATTAGCAAGATCTTCAACAGATTGTCCAAGAAGTGTGCATAACACACCTTTTATTCCACCACCATTTGTTTCTACTTTTTTGTAGAAAAGGAATCCTATAATAATTGTAATTATAATTAGTAAAAGTAAAAGATTTCTAATAAATCTTAAAATAGGATGTTTTTTGTGTTTCTTTTCTTTTTTTATATTTTGTTTTTTTAGTTTTGGCTTTTTTTCTTCTTTAAAAACTTCTTCTTTTTTTACTTTTTTATTTTTTGTATTAATACTACTATTGATTCGATTCAATGTGTCACTTCCTTTTTCTTATATAAAAAGGCAGACAATAAGAAATGTCCGCCTTCTTTTTATTAAATTTATTTTATTAAGAAGTTAATAATTATATTATTATTATACATTTTACTTCCTAATGATGAATCCTCAATTGCTCCAATAACTCCCCATGTACTAATTAATGGTGAAGCTAGTGAAAATATTGCAAGGATTAAGTAAATAGTGAAAAAACCTTTTACTATACCAAATATTAAACCGCCAGATTTATTAAATGTTTTTATAAATGGTAGATTTGCAAGTAGTTCTGCTGCAAATCTTATAAATAATAAGAAAAATCTTGATATAATAAATAGTAAAAACATTGTACCAACTCTTATCATAAGTTGTGCTAAATTTATTGAAACATAGCCAATTGGATCAATTTCACTTTTCTTTAATGCTTCTGAAACAAATGATTCAACTAAGGCGTACACACCATCTGAAATGGAATTTGAATTTTGAATCATTTCTCCATTATCATTTAATATTGTACCAGATAAACTAGTTTTTATACTATTTGCTAATTTTTCATCTAATTGCGTATTATTAATTATTGAAGTAGATACAGGCTTGTAAAGTAAAAATACTATTATTAATGAAATAATAAAAGTTAAAACTTTAAATATAGCTGCAACAAGACCTCTTCTATATCCCCAATAAGCTGTTGAAACAAGCATTGAGATAATAACTAAATCTACTAATATTCCTCCAAATGCAATCCAATTTATTGCTCCCATTTTTTCCTCCTATAAGCTTATAATTTCTATTTTATTTTTATATACAATTCCAGCAATACTATTTCCTAAAACTATATTACTAATTTGCTTAGAAGATGTATAGTTTTTTAGCAACCATCCATTTGAATTAATTATTTGAACTTCATTTCCTAAATTTATAGCCATAACATTTCCAGAAACAAGTAAAGATTTTGGTAAATCGCTATTTAAAATATAAAGATTTTCTGAGGTACTATTTGTACTTTTCATTGCAACTTCATATTCATAAGAAAATAAACCAGAAGATTGTTTATCTATTATAGCTATGGCATCTCTAAGATTTATATCAACAAATAAATCATTATTTGTTATATCATAAACTCTTTCATTTGAATTCGGTGTTACTTTTTGAATATAACTATTAAACATACAAATTGCAGAAGTTTTATCTTTATAATCTATACCAGTTATTATTTCATTGTTTTCAGACTCATAGGTATATACAATAGATTGTTTTGGATCTGTTTGTGCAAGTTCCACAGAAACTATTTTTACATATGATTTAATTATTGTTCCTGAGTAATCAACTTCTCCAATTGCTAAATAACTATTATTAGTTGAAATTGCTGTACTTGTTACATAAGTAGAAGATAGATAAACTCTAAATAATTCTTTACCACTTAAATCAAAATAAACAACAACAGATTTATGAGTTGTATTTTTTATAACAATACTTACATAACCATTTCTATTAACATTAACTTGAGAGATTTTTCCTTCAACAGTGTTTTGCCATAAAATATTTGAACCTGAAATTAAATAAATTTTTTGACCTTCTTTTTCTGCCATAACCATATATTTTTCAGAAGTAGCAACTAAAGGTACAGAAATATTAACATCAAGTTCTGCAAATGCTTTTCCATCAGAAGTATATTCTGTAAGTTTATTTTTACTTAATACAGTAATATATTTATCATATGCATATACAGAAGGGTTATAATCAGAATTAATTTCAATAGTATTAAGTTTTGATTCTGATACTTGTTTTTTTAGCCAATTAGTATCTATATCATGCCTAAAATCCTCATCTGTTGTATATTTTGCAACAGTAAAGATTATGAAAATTCCTACACAAATAAGAATAAGGATTTTAGTAGCTGAGCTTTTAGCTTTTGATTCTTTATCATTTTTCACGTACTTTATCACCCATAATTTTATTTCAACATAATCATAACAATTAAATAGTTTTTTTGCAAGTCTATCTATTAAAAATGTTGACAAATTAAACTTGTGAGATTATAATTAATGTGTTGAAAAATGCAACAGTAGCTTAGCTGGATAGAGCACTCGGCTACGAACCGAGAGGTCGGGGATTCGAATTCCTCCTGTTGCACCAAAAATAAAACCTGGGAATATTGGAAATATCAATGTTCCTAGGTTTATTTTTATTTATTAATTTTATCTTTTTTTATCTTTTTGTGTACTTGTCAACTAAATAATGTATAATAATTAAGTTGAATATGTTTATAAAAAATATAACATATTTAATTATTAATCACTTAAAAAGCAGATGAGAAATCATCTGCTTTTCCCTTTATAATTTATGTAATATAAATATTTAATAGGAAAGAACA
>CAORJJ010000113.1 GCA_948517135.1 uncultured Clostridia bacterium
ATCATCAATGATTCTTTTTATATTTAAAAATCTATTTAACTTCAAGTTTTAATATAAATATGTTAAAATAATAACTAATTACTTAGAAAGGAATATATGTTATGAAAGTTGGATTTTTAGGACCTAAAGGAACATTTTCTTATGAAGTATGTTCTGAGTATTGCAAAGAAAATTATGAGAAAATTGAATATAAAACAATTCCAGAAACAATAATTGCATTAAATAATAATGAAATAGATGAATGTATAGTACCAATTGAAAATTCTCTTCAAGGATGTGTAACAGATGCAATAGATACCTTAATTCAAAATGATAATATAAAAGTAAAAAAAGAAGTTTTATTAGAAATAAAACAAAATTTAATGTCAAATAAAAAGTATAAGTTAGATGAAATAAAAGTAGTTTATTCACATCCACAAGCTTTAGCACAATGCAAAAAATATTTAAGTGATAATCTGCCAAATGTGAAACAAATAGCTGTTGAAAGTACAGCATATTCTGCTCAAAAAGTGAGTCAAGGAGAAGAAAATTGTGCTTGTATATGCAATATATCTTGTTTAGAAGAATATGATTTAAAACTTATAAAAGAATCAATACAAGACAATTCATTTAATAAAACTAAGTTTTGGGTATTAAGCAAAAAAGAAAATACGGAAGGACATTTTGAAAAAATGTCTATGATATTTTCTGTAAAAGACAAACCAGGAGCTTTATATAATGTACTTGAAATATTTAGTAAATATAATTTGAATCTTACAAAAATTGAATCAAGACCTGCAAAAACAATTTTAGGAGAATATTATTTCTTGATAGATATATCTATTGAAAATGGTAATGAAGAAAGTGCAATAAAAGATATAAGGGAAAAAGGAATATATGTTAGAGTATTAGGTAAATATTAGTTAAAATTTGTATTTTTTCTTAAATTATGATATAATATACAGAGTAGTAGTAACTAAGTTAACAATATCTAGATGTCATAATGACAGAAAGGGAAATCTATGTGCATGAATCGTTCGAAGGAAGAAACTAAGAAGTATGATGTTTTGGCTAGCTACGCAGTAGCTATTCTGAAGGGGCAGTTGCTGGAAGAAGTGGCAGAGCAGGCAGGAATGACGGTCGAAGAAATGAAGGCTAAGCTCGGAGAGATCGATGAGGTAAATCCTCCTCTGTACAAGCAGATCCAGGAGAAACTGACTCAAAACGCCTAAACATTGCTCATGCAATGTTGCCAGGGATAAAATCCCTGGCATTTTCTATTTTTGTATTTAAAATATAATTCTTTTTTGGTATAATATTAAAAATTAAAGTAAAGAGGTAAAATATGATTTCAGAAAAAATGAAGAAATTACTTCAAAATAATTCTGTTGTAAGAGAAATGTTTGAAGAAGGAAAAAGATTAAAGAAGATATATGGTGAAGAAAATGTATATGATTTTAGTCTTGGAAATCCAAGTATTCCATCTCCGAATAAAGTTAATGAAACAATAATAGATATTGTAAAAAAAGAAGATTCTTGCATGTTACATGGCTATATGAGCAATTCAGGATTTGAAGATGTAAGAGAAAAAATTGCAAATTCAATAAATAGAAAATTTACTACAAATTTTAATTTCTCTAATATAATAATGACTGTTGGTGCAGCTTCTGGTTTAAATATAGTTTTAAAAACAATTTTAAATTCGAATGATGAAGTAATAACAATTGCACCATATTTTAGTGAATATAATAATTATATTCAAAATTATGATGGAGTAGTAGTTTCAGTAAGAGCTAATGAAAAAGATTTTATGCCCAATTTAGAAGAATTAGAAAAAAGTATAAATGAAAAAACTAAGGCTCTTTTAATAAATACACCAAACAATCCAACAGGGGTAATTTATTCGGAAGAAGTTTTGAAAAAGATTGCAAATATTCTTGAAAGAAAAGAGAAAGAATATAATCATGAAATCTATTTAATTTCTGATGAACCATATAGAGAACTTGTTTATGAAGATATTTGTGTTCCATATGTTACAAAATATTATAAAAATACTTTTGTAGTATATTCATACAGCAAATCTTTATCTTTAGCTGGAGAAAGAATTGGATATGTTGTTATTCCATCAGAAATGAAAGATTCAGAAAATGTAATTGAAGCAGTTACAATTGCAAATAGAATTATTGGCTGTGTAAATGCACCATCACTAATTCAAAAAGTTGTAGCAGAATGTGTAGATGAAAAAATAGATTTAGAAAATTATAAGAAGAATCGTGATTTATTATATGAGTTTGTTACTAATAATGGATTTGAGTGTGTAAAACCACAAGGTGCTTTTTACTTATTTGTAAAAACTCCAATTGATGATAAAGAATTTTGTAAATTAGCAAAAAAATATAATTTATTATTTGTACCATCTAGTTCTTTTGCATATCCAGGATATGTAAGAATTGCATATTGTGTTTCACATGAAATGATTGAAAGATCAAAAGAAGCTTTCGATAAACTAGGAAAAGAATTTATAAACAATTAGTTATAAAATGTGGAAAAGTAGGAGGTAAAAATGGAATATTTACTTACATTTATAGAAGGAATTGCAAGTTTTATATCACCTTGTTTATTACCAATGATTCCAATATATATTTCTTATTTTGTAGGAAAAGATGAAAAGAAAACTAATAAAGCTGTAATTAATTCAATTGGATTTGTTTGCGGATTTTCAATTGTATTTTTAGTATTATCAATATTTGCAAGTAGTTTTGGAGTGTTTGTTAGTGAATATATAAAGTATATAAAAATTGTATTTGGAATAATTATTATATTACTTGGGCTAAATTACATGGAAATACTTAATTTAAAAATTATAAATAAATCAAGAGTTATGAATAAAAATGCAAAAGATTTGAATTTCATAAAATCAGTTTTATTTGGAATTTTCTTTTCAATTAGTTGGACTCCATGTATAGGAACTTTTTTGAGTTCAGCATTATTATTAATAGCAAAACAACAGGATATTTTAAAGGGGATTGTATTAATGCTACTGTATTCAATAGGACTTGGAATACCATTTGTAATTTCAGTAGTATTAATTGAAAAATTAAAAAGTGCATTCAATTTTATAAAGAAACATTATGATAAAATTAAAATAATTTCAGGAATCATTTTAATTGGTATGGGAATTTATATTATATTTTTTTAAAAGGAGTTTTTTATGAAAGATAAATTGCTGATAATTATACTAGTAATAGTTTTTGCAGGATTACTAATTGTATCTAATATTTTTTTACAAAAAGAAGAGAGTAAAAAAATAAATAAAAATGGTAATAATATAGTTGAAGATAATTCAACAAAATTAAATACGGAGGTAAAAAACATGAGTCAAAATGTTTTAGAAATAACAAGTGAAAATTTTCAAAAAGAAGTTTTAGAAAGTGATAAAAAAGTTTTAATAGATTTTTATGCAGATTGGTGTGGACCTTGTAAAAAATTATCACCTATAATTGAAGAAGTAGCAGGAGAAGAATCAAATGTTAAATTTGTAAAATTAAATATAGATTTAGCAGAAGATATAGCAATTGAATATCAAGTAATGTCTATACCAACATTAGTTGTAATGGAAAATGGAAAAGAAATTTCTAGAAATGTTGGTTTGTTAGATAAAGAAGAAGTAAGAAGTTTAATAAAATAAGAGGAATAAATAATGCTAGAATTTTTAGAGAAAAAATTAGAAGAACAATATGGATTAGAAATTAAAAATCAAATTTTTCAAGGATATGAAGCAAAAAGAAAAGTAACTTTTAGAGTAAATACCTTAAAAAGTAGTGTTATCGAAATAGAAAATATATTAAATAGTTTAAATATTAAATATCAAAAAGTCCCTTGGAGTAATGAGGCTTTTATAATAATTAATTCTAATGAAAGTGATTTACAAAAATTAGATATTTATAAACAAGGAAAAATATATTTGCAAAGTTTGTCATCAATGTTACCACCAATTGTTTTAAATCCAAAAGAGGGAGCAGACATACTTGATATGGCTGCTGCACCAGGTGGAAAAACTACTCAAATGGCTAGTCTTTCAAATAATAAAGCTCATATAACTGCATGTGAAATGAACAATATTAGAATTGAGAAATTAAAATATAATGTTGAGCTTCAAGGGGCAACATGTGTTTATATTATGCAGAAAGATTCAAGGCAAATAGATGATTTTTTCTCATTTGATCAAATTCTTTTAGATGCACCATGTAGTGGAAGTGGTACGTTAAGCACTAGTGATGAAAATGTAGAAAAATATTTCACAGAAAAGCTTATTGAAAAATCTGCAAAATCACAATTAGCACTACTTAAAAAGGCTATAAAAATATTGAAAAAAGGACAAGAAATGGTTTATTCAACTTGTTCAATACTTTCAAAGGAAAATGAAGATATTGTTTTAAAAGTAATGAGCGAAAATAATCTTGAGATTGTTCCAATTGAATTTGAGGGAATAGAAGAACTACCATTACTTCCGAGCAAAATAAAAGGTACATTAGTAGTGAGTCCGAATGAATTATATGAGGGATTTTATATAGCCAAAATTAGAAAAATATAGGTAGAAAATAGAGAAAATGTTGTTAACCATTTTCTCTATTTTTTATTATATGATGAAAGTAATTTTGATTTTCTAGTTTTATTTTTCAGATTGTTTTTTAGACAGATTATTTATAAA
>CAORJJ010000114.1 GCA_948517135.1 uncultured Clostridia bacterium
ACATAAGTAAGCTATATTTTTTCATTTTTAATATTTGTATTATTGTGAGTTCTATTATTAAAAATTTACTCACTCAAATAGCAATTTATATATTCATCTCACCTTCATACACAAACTCTGCACTTCCTTGCATCAATATTTTTTCCCCATCATAATTTACTTTTAAATTTCCACCTCTTAATTCCACAGTTAATTCACTTTTAGTTGATTTGTATAGATTTGAAATAACTGCTGATGCACATGCTCCTGTACCACAGCTAAGTGTTTCTCCTACACCTCTTTCCCAAACCCTTACTTTTATAGTATTTTCATTTTTAATTTGTACAAATTCAACATTAGTTTTATTTGGAAAATATTTATAGTTTTCAATTATTTTTCCATATCTTTCTATATCTATTTCATCAACATTCTCTACAAAACATACTGCATGCGGATTTCCAATAGATATTGGATGTACCTTTAGATTCTCTATCTGCAAATATGTATCTATATCTTTACAATATACTGGTATATCATTAAAATTTAATGTTGGTTTTCCCATATCAACTTGAACAGATACAACAGTATTTCCTTCCACTATCAATTTTATTTTCTTTATACCTGCCAAAGTTTCAATTTCCTGTTCATTTTTTTTCAAAATATTTTTTTCATATAAATATTTTGAAAAACACCTTATTCCATTTCCACACATTTCAGCTTCTGTTCCATCTTGATTGAAAACTCTCATTTTATATTTAGTTTCAGTTCCATTGTCTAATATTAATACTCCATCCGCACCTACTCCAAAGTGTCTGTCACATAAAAACTTAGATAATAATTTAAAACTATATTCAAATTTATTTTCTAAATTATTTACAATTATAAAATCATTTCCTGCAGCTTGCATCTTAGAAAAAAAGAACACACAATCACCTCTTTCTTTAAAGTAATTGTATGCTCTTAAAATTAGATATATTCTATTTTATTGTCCGTCTTTTAATTCTTCTTTTATAACAACATTTATAACTGTACCTTCCTCAACCTCAGTTTCGAAAGTTGGCTCTTGTGTTATAACTATACCATTTGTTCCATCAACTGAAATATTTAAATTTTGACTTCTCAATGAATTAGCTGCTTGTTCTGCTGTCATTCCCTTAACATTTGGAACTTGAACTTTTTTTCTATCTGTTTCACTTGATGTATATAAACATATTACAGAATTTTCTGATAAAGCAATTCCTGCTTTTGGTGTTTGATCTGCAACTAATACTGCATTAGGATCTTCTTGAGTATTGTAAACAACATTAAATCCAAGTGCAAACAATTTGCTATAAGCTTCACTTATAGTCATATCTTTAACATTTATTACTGCAATTTGCTTACTTTCCTCTTGTTCTTCTACATTTTCTTCATTATTAGAATCTGATGTTACTCCTAAATATGGTAATACTTCTTTTAATATTAATGAAGCATATGGACCAGCTTGCTGTCCACCTTGATGATGTTCAGGATCTTTTATACCATATAAAGCAACTAAACAAACAACTTGTGTATTTTCTATTGGTGAAATAGCTATAAATGATGCTACATATCCCTCTTCTTCATGACCAGGTCTTGGTTCTGAAGTACCACTTTTTCCACCTATTGAATATCCTGGGACTGCTGCATGTTTTCCAGTTCCATCTGTTACAACTGATTGCATCATATTCTTTATCTTTTCTGAAGTAGATTTAGAAATTACTTGTCTTATTCTCTCAGTTTCTACAACTTCTATACTCTTGGTATCTGTATTCTCAATTTGTTTAACTATTTTTGGTTTAACTAAAACTCCATCATTACAAATTGCTGATACAGCTGTAATTAATTGTAAAGGAGAAATCTCAAATCTTTGTCCAAAAGAAGTTGTTGCAAGTTCTACTGGACCAATTGAGTCTAATTCTGTAAAAGTTCCTTTATAAGCTCTTGAAATATCATTTCCTAATGGATCAAACAATCCAAATGCATCAAAATATTTATACAATACTTTTGGTCCAATTTTTTGCCCTAATTGCATAAAAGCTGGGTTGCAAGAATTTTGCAACGCGCCTCTTAAAGAAAGATGTCCATGTGGTTCTTTTCTCCAACAACTAATATAACGTGGTTCTCCATTTTCTTCAGCAACTAAATATGAGCCTTCACATAAAAAATTATTTTCTGTATCAGTTTCAACGATTCCCTCTTCTAATCCAATTGATGCAACTAACAATTTAAAAGTTGAACCTGGTTCATATGTTCCTGAAACAGCTCTATTTTTCCATAACTCTTGAAGCATCTCTGATCTTTGAGTTTTTTCCAATGTTCCCCATTCTTCTGGTGTAATTTTAAGATTTGTATAATTAGATGGATCATTCAAATTATAATTTGGATTTGTTGCCATTGCTAAAATATCGCCATTTTGTGGATTCATTATAAGCACATTTCCAGCGGTTGCAGTAGGATTTTCAAACATTGCTTGTTCCAAATATTTTTCTGCTATATTTTGAATATTTGCATCTATTGTTAAATAAATATTACTACCATTTTCTGTTGCAACATATTGTTCATATTCATCTGATATTGCATTTTTATTAACATCAACAGCTGTAACTATCTTTCCAGCAGTTCCTGTTAGAAGATCATTCCATCTTTGTTCAATTCCTACTTGTCCTTTATTATCTGTTCCACAAAATCCAATTAAATTTGATGCTAAATTATCATATGGATAATATCTTTTAGAATCTTCATCTATATTAATGCCTGTTGCTATTTTAGCTTCTTTCATCCATTCTTTTAATTTATCAACTTTTTCTTTTTCAACTTTTCTCGCTATTACAATTACAGATTTCTTTGAATTCAAATCTTGCATTAGATTTTCATATTCCATTTCAAAGATTTCTGATAGCCCTTTTGCTATAACATCATTTTTGATTTTATTTCCTTTAGCATCTTTTACTTCGCTAGGATTTAACGATATAGTATCTACTGAAATACTTTGTGCTAAAATTTCACCTTTTGCATCATAAATTGTTCCTCTATTAGGATTTAATATTTTATTTTTTACTTGTTGTTTATAAGCCTTTTCATTCCATTCTTTTCCTTCAACAAATTGTATTATTGCTAAATGTCCTGCAACTATTATAAATCCAAAAATAGCAACAATTGCAACAAAACATAATCTTAAATTTGTCCAATCTATACTTTTTTTCGAAGACTTTTTAATTTTTATCACCACTCTTTACTTTTTAAATATACTAAATATTGACTTAAATAACATTCCTACAATATCTACTAAAGCTTTTATAATAATATTTTCATTATATATATCTATCAGCATTTTTCTAATAGGTGGAATTAACCAGGCAATTATACAAACAATTATTGTTACAACAATAAATATAACAACATTCATAACTCTTTTTAATGTTATTGGTTCTTTAACATTATAGCCCAACTTCCTCATATAATTGTTATAAGCCTCATTGTATGCTTTATTATATTCTTCTTCAGCTTTTTGAGCTTTTTTTAAATTAGCTTTAAATTCATCTTGAGCTGCTTTTTGAACTCTTTTTTGTTCTTCTTTTGATAGTTCTACTTCTGCTGTTTCTTGTACATTTACACTATCACTATTTTCATAACTATCATCATATTCGTTATCATCAATTTCTTCATTTTCTGAAATATCTGGCTCTTCTTTTACTTTTTCACTTGCAGTTGATACATTTTGCAATAATTCTTCTGCTCTTTTTTTTGCTAAATCCTTATCATATTTATCTCTTTTAGTATCATCCATTAATATTGTATAAGCTATTTTTACTTTATTCATAATAAGTTCGTTGTCTGCGTTCTCCTCTGCAGTAAGATTTGGATTTTGAGCATATTCTAAAACTAATTTTTGATATGCTTTTTCTATTTCTTCTTTTGAAGCCTTTTCATCAACTTCTAATAAATCATATATAGTAACCATAACGCACCTATTAACTTTCTTTTTAAATATAAAAAAATTATAACATTTAGTAAAATTTATATCAATTAAATATCAAAAAAATATGTAGATTCTAAATCTGCTTCATGTACTAATAGTGCTAAAGGATATTTTTTAAATGCTAATCCTAAAGTTGTATATTGTTCTTTTGCTTCTGTAAATCCCATATGCCATCTGATACAATATTTTTCTTCACTTGTGAGTTTTATATATTCAGTTATCATCATAACACTTTTCTCGCCATGACCATATGGTATTGTATCTTCTACTGTGTAATAAGGTACTTTCTCCCATTCTCCAAATTCATTTTTTGCATTTCTGTAATCTACCTTATAAAAATTCACTTTACATATATCATGTAATAATGCAATTATAATTAAACTTTCATCTGATACATTAAAATCTATAATTGAGTTTTGTGCTTTGTGCTTTAAAATTTCATATACTTTCATACTATGTTCTAATAAACCACCTTCATAATTACCATGAAATCTTGTACTAGCTGGTGCTTTAAAAAAATCTGTTTTTTCAATAAATTCTATTAATTTGTCCATTCCTTCTCTGTTTGTACTTCTTAATAATTTTAAAAATTCTTCTCTCATTTCTACCTCTCAAATATTTTTTTTGATTTTATCATATTATTAAATAAATTGCTATTTGAGTGAGTAATTTTTTTACAAACATTATATTATAC
>CAORJJ010000115.1 GCA_948517135.1 uncultured Clostridia bacterium
GTATACAAGTTGTATATAATTTATAAAATACCCCAAATTTATATTGCTATTATACACTTTTATTTATTTCTATTCAATAATATTTGTTATAAATTCTACATTTATAACAAAATAATTATTTTTATTGAAATTTTATGTAATCCATGCTATAATTTTTTTAGTTTTATAAGTAATAGAAATGCAAACAATTCTCTATTAGAGAATCTACAAACAATATTGAAAGGAGCATATTTATGAAAAAAACTCGGTGTGCATTTTGTTTAGTAGGAGAAAACAAAGAACTCTTAAACTATGTAGCAACATTGGTAGGTGAATTTAAAGCCACCAAACTCATCACTGGAAATGTTACAAAAAGCAATGTAGATCAGATTTTTGACTGTAACAAAAGCATTATTTGCACAGATACAAATATTCAAAATCTTGCAAAAACAGTAGTTTTGATAGGAGTCAACAACTCAAGTCAGATGTATAACATCTCTATTCATAATCCTGATAACAAATCAAATTTCACTTCTATTTTGAAACAATTTCAGGAAATAGCTGAACATTGTAACATTGATATTGGAGATCATCGTTCTAATGCTACTAAAGAAGGTCCATCTCAGAATCCTAAAGACTGTGTGTTTTGCAGGTATCTTGCAGGAAAACCTGATCATTATCAACCTTCTATTTATGAGTCTCCAAATTTTGTTGTTATGGGAAATACTGGTCACTTTGTGCTTGGTAGTCTTCTCATTATTCCCAAAAAGCACATTATGTCATGTGCTGAACTAAACATAGAAGAACTTAATGAACTTAATGAAGTAATTTGGGACAGCAAATATATTCTGCGAAATATTTTTAAAATGGATACTCTCCTTTGGGAAAATGGTTCTGGAACTGGTGGTCATGGAAAAGATAAATCTTCTATTGTTCATGCCCATATTCATATGAATCCTTGTGATATGGACTGTTTAAAAGTATCCACTGAAAAAGGAATCACTCCACAGTGTATTGAATTTTCAGATCTTTCAAAATATCAAGAAGAATCATATCTTCTCATTCAGAATTATGATTTGAAATGGTATATAGTAAGTAACCCAAATCTCTATATTCCAAGACAATATGTAAGACAGCTGGTAGCTGAGCATATTGGTCTACCTGATGATCTTTGGAACTGGAGAAAATATCTGTTTTTAGATAATGTAAGAGTAACAACTTATATGATAAGAGATTACCTGCTTGCTAATAAAGATAACTTACCTGAGCGAATTTTCAAAAGAACTCGTCATTTTGTATAATTTGTAAAAATCAAAAAGAGTCCAAATATATTGGTTTAATAACCAATAGTTTGGACTTCTTAAAATTTATCTATAATTCAAATATATTTGCTTTAAGCATCATTTTAGATATTTTACTTTTTTCACTCATAGGAATACACCATCTACTTGCTAAAATTGATTTACCTTTTTTAAACTCTTTTTCAGGTTCACCAATTGACTTGCAAAGTTGTTTTTGCAGGTCTGGTTTATTTGTATAGATAGAAATAACATTTTCTTCATATAGAACATTTATTGTTGTTTCTAATTCTAATTTATTTGGTTCTTTATATCTTTTTTCCAATAAAATCACGTCCTAATTTATTTTTATTTATTATCTTCTTCATTAGTATTTAAAATTCTTACGTATTTTTCGGAATTAATTATATCTTCTTTAAAAAAATCTTCTAATTTCTTTTTGTTTGAAATTAACAATTCTTTTTGAATTTTAGTTAAGTCTTTCTTTATATGAAATTCAAGCTTTGATGCTAATGATTTATTCTCTGTCTTCCAAACACTTTCTACTTTTTGTGGTTTATGTGATTTAGTATATTTTGCACATTCTTTACTTTTAGAAAAATGTTCATTCATTCTTTTTTCTAAATTATTTGTAATTCCTGTATATAACGTATTATCCTCACATCTTAATATATATACAAAATACATTTATTATTTCCTTTACTTTAAAAATTCACAAGAAATTTTTTTAATCTCCTCTATTTGCATTTTTGTTTGTTCATTTTTGAAATTAAATCTGTTTAAAATATCATTTATATAATTTCCTTCTACAATACTTTTCTTTGAAAATTCAAAATTCAAATCAAATATAAAAGAAAATAAGCATATCATTCCATCTAAAACAGTAGGATCTTTTTTTCTAAATATTTGTTTTCTATCAATAAATTGATTATAATATTCTTCTGCAATTGGTAAATTTTCTATTTGTTCAATTTCATCAGGTTCTTTATAAAACATATGAACACCCTCATACATTATATCTATTTTATCTGCATCTCTTACTATTTTTGAGTGTAGTAATGTTTTTTCATCTAATCCATCTTCAATTTTAAATTTATTATGATTTTTAACCGCTATTTTTATAATATCATCATATTTATTATCTTCTACATATTTTCTTATATATTCATTTTCTTCTAATATTGTTACTGCTAAATCTCCATGATCTACACTTTTACTATCTGAAAAAGTATCATATAATCTTCTTTGTTCAAATCTAGCTAAATCATGTAGCAATCCTATAAGTGTTGCAAGGTCTATATCTTCTTGGCTTAGGTTTAAGCTTTCAGCAATTTTCCTACTCCATTCCATAACTCTAAAAGTGTGACCTATTTTTCTTGATATATGAGGATTTGTAGAGTCATAATTATTTGTATAATTTATAAATTCATTTTTAGCTTTTTCTAAATCTATCATCTTTTCCTCCTATAACTTTATTATTTCAAATATGAATTAATACTAGTATTTCTTTTTGCATGATTTTTCTTTAAATCAATTCCTAACAATTGTAGTTCTACTACAATATTGCCAATTTGATTATTTTCTATACCAATATTTGATAATTCCATTCTTGAAAAATTACATAAATCATACACTGAATTTATTTCATTTTCCTTTAGTTTTGTTACTAGATTTTTTCCTAAATTTAAAGATGATATATCATTTTCTAACATTTTTCGCATTTTTACATACTCCTTTTAAAACTATAAAGCGTAAATCCAATTTTATAACTGGTTTTACGCCAATAAGCAAACATGTTATAACTTTCTATGTTTGAGATTATATCATATTTTTTTACATTTTTCTATAAAATATTTTAAACTTTTACATCATATTTTACTAAATTACTATTTAAGCATTATATTTTTAACCTTTTACATCATATTTTAGTTCTTCTTTAGAATATTGCTTTGGATCTAATCCAACTTTATTTCTCATATATATTAATACTATACTAATTATTATCAATGAAGTTCCGCCAAAAATTAGCATTGCACTTGAAGTTTGCATATTTTCTATTAAAATTGATGCAAATATACCAAATACAACTCCTAATATACAACTGCAAAAATTATTAATAGCAAATATTCTTGTATCTATTTTACTATTTGTAAAATTACTTAAATATTTTATTAAAAAAACATTATATAATCCTACCATTACAAATTTTATTACATACATAGCTAATACTACAATTAAAATTATTGTAATTGATGAACTTAAGCTTGCTACTACTCCAGAAATAATACATGAAAGTGTTAAAGATATTCCCAAAAATGTTAAAGTTCTATTTTTAAATTTTTCTTGAAATACATTTTGATTTTTAGAAGCAATTCCAGAAACAATATTTAAAATAGCAAAAACTATTCCTATATATTTTGATGAAACATTCATATCTTCTAACAAACTTACTTCATATGTAGCAAGAACTGTTATTACTGCATATACAATTGATGAGAATATTAATAAACATCTAGTTCTCTTAGAGTTAAATGAAAATTTAACAGCTTCTTTTAATGAAACTATGTTTTCTTCTTCATCTTTTTCACTAATTTCAACATTATCAAATCTTGTTGAAATTATTAATGTTGTAATAACAATACCTAGTGAAATAAATATTGGAATATAACCATTTATTTCAAATAAAAATCCTGATAATATCATAGAAAATGCACTAATAATATAATAACCAGATACAGCTTTCCCTTGAGTCTTAGCAAATATTTTACTTTTTTCTGATTTACTTGCATTAATTGATTCATTCAAAATTGCAGGTTCTGAAATATCTTTTAATGCAAATCCAAAAGATGAAAATAATTCTGCAATTATTAAATTAAATAAATTAGTACTATTTATAACTACAATTAAATAAATTGTATTACATATATTTCCTAATATCATACCTTTTTTTATTCCAATTTTTCCTACTAAATATGATGCTGGTACTTGCAAAAATACTACAAATAAAGCATAAAAAGTATCCACTAATACAACTGCTGACATATCTATTTTTTTTATTTGTGTTAAAAACAAAATATTAATTGTATAGAAAAAAAGAAAATCCATAGATAATTGCCTATACTTAGGATATAATTTTAAATTTTTATTTACTTTTTCCATATTTTACCTCATTATATTTTTATGCAAACTCATTTTATCACATAAAATTATTTTTGGAAATAATTTTACAA
>CAORJJ010000116.1 GCA_948517135.1 uncultured Clostridia bacterium
ATTTTATATCATAAATGGTTAAATATATCAATATTGAAATTCTTTACATCTATAATCATCACATAAAATGGGAATCCCTTGGGAAGCATTAGCCTCCCAAGGGATATATAAAAAACGATATTAAATTTTACTACATACGCTGGATATCTTTGTTATTAGTCATCAAGTCCCATGTCAACCAGATTCATTTTTTCTGCCTCTTTATCTGCTACAAACGCTTCCTTAGGCTCAAATCCAAAGGCTTTGGCGATAAAACAAGCCGGCGCTTTTTCAATTGCTCGGTTGTAATCACTTACTTTTGCATTATATTCCTCTCTGGATATATTAATGCGATTAACAGATCCCTCAAGCTGACCCATTAAAATCGTATAATTGTTACCAGCAGTAAGATCTGGATATTCTCTCGCCACAAAACTAATAAAATTATTAATCTGTTTAGAGAGTTCGTTGTTTGCTTGACTTATTTCATCAAGATTTCCTGACGCCAGACTGGCCCTTAGAGCAGATTCTGCCTCAGATATTGAGTCAATAATTTCTTCATCATGTTTGGCTGCGGCTCTGACAACTGTAACAAGATCCGGAATTAATTCCGCACGTCTTTGCATATCCGCTTCAACATTGGATTCTGCTAAATTCACATCTTCCCGCACATCAATCAGGTCGTTATATACTCCCATAAATGTAATGGCAACGACCAACACAGTTGTAAGGAGAACTCCACCTACCGTAAGAAATATTGCTCCTATCAACTGATTTTTCTTGCTTTCATAATCATATTCTTTCATTTAATTGCCTCCTATAATTGTGATGATTATGCATTTAATATCTACTCAAAATTTCTTAAAATCTTCCAGTGGCTCCTCCTCCCGAAGGACGTCCACCATGGCCTCTATGTCCACTATGGCTACTGCTATGATGAGAGCTGGATGAAAAACTGCTGCTTTGACGGCGGCGACGTTCTTCTTCCTCTCTTTGCCTACGACGACGCTCTTCTTCTCTATGACGTCTTTCAGCTTCTTCACGCTCTTTTCTGCGGCGTTCTTCTTCTTTTCTCTGGCGACGTTCAGCTTCTTTTCTCCGATGATCATCTTCAGCTTCATCTAAAAAGTGTTTTACCTTTCTTTCCAGATCGGAGCTGAAATATCTTTGCTGAGCAGAAGTCAGATTGCGATAATACCGCATTGCTCTTTCGAGACTGTCCTGATCTTCCTCATGAGCAGTATAAATTCTGTCCACAATCCTGCGAACATCTTTCTCCGCTTCTTTTGCTGTATTGAAGTCTTTCAAATCCGCTTCCGCAGTTGCTCTGAGTGATTTTATCTTCTCAACAATTGCCATGTCCGGAAAATAATTTTTCTCAGCAGAGCTCAGTCCAGTATACACTTTATAAGCTCTATCTAAGGTTTCATAGTTCTCATAGTTTCCAAAGCTAATGCCACTGACAATTGCACCCATTTTCTCAAATGCGCTCTTGGCGGTTGCACGATCCCTTTTTTCCTGTTCTGCTCTTTCATATTCTCTTCTCAGAGAAACAGATTCTTCGTATAATCTACGAAGCTTGCCCACATCTGTGTTCACATATTTTTGAACATCAGCGCTGGCTGACTGATACACACGAATTGCTTCGTCAAAGACATTAATCTTGTCTTTATCAGCAGTCAGGTTTGCAATTTGTGCAATTTGCTCATCTACATTTTCAGCAGACGCCTTGAACTCATTTTCGATCATATTCTTAACTTCATTTTCGAAGTCTAAATCAGGATGCAAAGTCTTAATTCTTGAGTAAGTATCTTCCATCTTCTCAAGTTCGGCCTTTTTACCACTAAGTTCCTGATTAAGCCTTAAAATCTCTCTTTCCTTACTCTCAAGTGTCTTTATTTGGCCTTCAATTTTACTTGAGAGTTCAGAACACTGTTTCTCATAAGCACTTTTCTGCTGTTCCATTGCAAGTCTCCAGGTTTCACTATTTACATCAACAGCTTCCTGTACTTTTTTAGAAGTGCTCTTTCGAAGAGAAGCAAATTCCTGTTCATATGTTTCTTTTTCAGCATTTGCCTTAGACTTTGTAGAAAACAGCCCTCTAATTGCAACACCTAATCCTACAAGCATTGCAATAAGCGCAGTCCAAATTGCATACATTGCTCCACTAATTCCGTTTTTCTTGGAATCAGCTTTTGCAGTATTGGTTTGAACTACACCATTATTGTTTTCCCTAGTACTGGTTTCTTTTTTATCACCAATAAGAGGTTTCCAATCCTGAGGGACCTCAGACTTTATCTCAGAAATAGTTGCTTTCTGCAAAGAAATAATACCTTCTACAAACTGATTGTTTCTGAAATACTCCATTCCATATTTGTCCCGAAGTTCAACAGCTTTAGCATCGGTGATGTAAGTCTGCATCTGATATCCAGTCTCAATTCTCATGATTCTATCTTCAGAAGCAAACAAAATTAAAATTCCCATATCATCCTGCCCGATTCCATACTGTTTAAACATTGCATAAGCAATCTGTTCGATATCTTTTTCGCCTTCTTCAATCAAGCAATCATCCAACGTTTTTACAGTTGTGACAACTACCTGAATACCGCCATACTCTTCTTCCAGTTCGATTGCCCTCTCCATCATGCTTGCTTTCTCTTCTTCTGTGAAAAGACCTGCAAAGTCATTGACATAGAAGTCGCTTGTAGCTTCGATCACTGGAAATTCATACGATGAATTCGCTTGAGCTGTGATTGAACTGCAGGTGATTACCAGCAGTAACAGCATCAGTAAACAAGATACCAAAGATTTCCGTTTTTTTTGAGTGTTCATTTTTTACCTCCATTTTTGAATCATATTGTTTTGGTTACTTTTGCATTACTAAAAATGGACATCTCCTTTCCTATTATAGAATTTGAGATACTTTAGTCAAAAATGCTATTTTTATTATACAATAGTTAACTTTTTTTTACAATAAATATATTATTTATTGTAAAAAAATCTTAAGTTTTAAACTTAAGATTTTCTCATTTCCTTTACTTCTAATATGTATCCAATTGTAGAAGATACTAAAAGTATACTTTCTAATATTATCCCAAAAATAGACATTATGTAAATATTGTATATTATCCATGAAATTCCTACTGGTATACCCATAAACTTATAGATAATTGTTTTCTTTTGCCAAACAGAATATGTATAAAACATTGTTCCTACAACAGATAATAAACTAAAAATACCTTCATATGTAAATATCGCTGATATGATTGCAATTGTATAAAGTATAATTAATATAATAATATCTTTTTTATATATTTTATCGCTTTTTCCATTTTTCTTTTCATCTATTAAAAATATTATGTTTCTTATTAAAGCTAGTATACACATTGCAAGACCACTATAAGCATTTAAAAATACATATGATAGTCCATTAGCAATTACTGCCATAAAACTTATTACTAAAACTGTTTTTCTATCTTTGCAATAATAAGAAATAGCTAGTAATGCATAATTAATTATTATAAATACTTGTGAAAGTAT
This sequence comes from uncultured Clostridia bacterium, assembly GCA_948517135.1. GTDB lineage: Bacteria > Bacillota > Clostridia > TANB77 > CAG-508 > Scatovivens. The sequence goes on from CAORJJ010000116.1 coordinate 3,520, forward strand.
ATATGGTAATGTTAATTCCATAAAATCCTCCTAAAATTACATTAATATTTTTCTTAAATCTTTTGAATACTCTTTCAATTTTTTGAAACATTCGTACTTTTCTTGTATTTCTTTTGTATTAATGCTTACATATCCTCTTTCATTATCACATTCTATATCTGCTATTATTGCTTCATCATCAAATCCATCCCAACCACTTCCAACTATTTTTAAAAGTTCTGGTTGTTTTTCTAGTATTTCATCATAATCAACATATAACATATTTATATTTTTATTCTGCATATATATTTTTAGTGTTTTATTGTTTTTAAATTCTTTTATCTTTTTTTGACTAAATATAAAAATTCTTTCTAAATTTGCACCTCTATTTGCAGCTTCTAAATTTATAATTCTAAAATTCATTTCAAGTGGCTCTTCTGTCCATTCATCTTCAAGCATTATAGAAGCAGCCCAAAAGTTTGAATTTTTATCTAATTTTTTGAAATAATAATTTAAAGCTTTATAGAATTTTCCTTTACTCAAATTCTTAGTTCTATTGTTTTTTTGAAATTCCAAAACTCCAGAGTTTGTCTCAATAGATATTCCAGTTGTATTTTTATAACCTGTTAATAACTTGCAAATATCATCAGCCAATTCCTTATAATCCATTATAAATTTATTTGATTGAGGTAGCTTTAAATTAATTGAATTTATTCTTACACCAATGTTTTTTTCTAATTCCTCTGATAATTCTTTTTCTATTCTTTCTCTTTTTTCATCATATCTATTTACAAGAACAATACTTGATTCACAATCCATTTTCTTGGAAAATTCTTTTATAAAGTATTTTTTATTTTCTATATTAGAATCTTTAAAATCTACAATTATTAAACCTGAAAAATATTTTTCATTACTATTTAGAAGACTTTTAAGAG
>CAORJJ010000117.1 GCA_948517135.1 uncultured Clostridia bacterium
GAGACAGATATAATAAAATTATTTTTTTCTGCCTCTTTTTTTACAAGTTCTAAATCATTCCAAAAATCAATTTTTTTAGTATCATCTCTAAGTAATGCTGCTGGATGAAATGTTGGCATATATAATATTCCCTTTTTATTAATCCATTTTCCTCTAGCTGATGTTATTCCATAATTTTCTCCTAAAATATTTTTTAATGCTGTATTTCCCATAAGAACTATAATTTTAGGTTTTATTAATATAACTTGATTTCTTAAATAATTAAGACATGCAGTTGCCTCTTCTTTATGTGGAGTTCTATTGTTTGGTGGTCTACATTTCACTATATTTGCAATATAAATGTTTTCACGTATAATACCTAAACCAATAAAAGCCTGATCCATTAGTTTTCCTGCTTTTCCAACAAACGGTTCGCCTTCTCTATCTTCATCAGCACCAGGTCCTTCACCTATAAACATTATATCTGCATTCTCATTTCCAACTCCAAATACAGTATTAGTTCTATTTTGACATAATACACATTTATTGCATTTTATTACTTCTTCTTTTATTTCGTTTAAAGTTTCGTACATTTTTTCACATCCCATTTACAAACTAATTATTGCTGTTGCAAGTCTAAAATCTTTTCCTTCAGCTCTATATGAATTTATTTTATCAGAGTTACATAGACTGCATATATCACAATCGATAATTTTTTCATTTTTTAAACCTATACTAGTTAATAACATTCTATTTATAAGTACAGTATCTATCATATACTTTTGTTTTCCTTCTACTACTTTTCCTATTTCAATAAATTCATTAGTTTTATTTGTAAAAGAAAATATATTTTCACATAAATCTTTTACCTCTTCATCTACTTCAAAATGACATTTCCTTATACTTGGACTAATAAAACAATATATATCTTCTGGATTACATTTATAATTTGTTATCATTTTTATAACTGCTTTTTCACCTATTTTTTGAAATGTCCCTTTCCAACCAGAATGAATATTAGCAATAACTTTTTTTACAGGATCATAAAATAATAGTAATATACAATCTGCATTAGTAGTAGTTAAAGCAATTTCTTTTTTATCTGTTATTAATCCATCTATATCTGGAAGATCTTTATTTTTCCAAACTCTATCAATACATTTTATATTACTTGTATGATTTTGTAATGGTTTTACTAAAGTTTTTACATCTAAACCAATTGCTTCATATATCTTAGAATAGCTTTCTTTTTCTTCTTTTGACTTACTTCTGAAATTTATCTTTTCTCCTTTTAAAGTATATGCATGTTTTATTCCAAATTCTAATAATTTTCTAAATTGAATATATTCAATTCCTTTATATTCTTTACAAACTATTATATCATTATCTTTAATCAAATTAATTCTCCCTGTTTATAAAAATTCTTGGCACTCTATGCATTATGGTACTCATCATCTCATAATTCATTGTACCAGCCATACTTGCAACCTCTTCTAAAGTAATATTCTCATTATCCCATATATACACTTCATCTCCAATAGAAGCTTCTATATCTGTAACATCTGCCATAAATCCATCCATACAAATACTGCCAATTATTGGAGCCTTTTTACCATTAATTAGTACATACCCTTTATTTGAAAGTTCTCTTTTAAAACCATCTGCATAACCTATTGGTATTGTTGCAACTTTTGTTTTTCTTTTTGTAATATAACTTCTTGAATAACCAATAGAAGCTCCTTCTTCAACTTCTTTTAAAAAAGTAATTTTTGATTTTAACTTGCAAACTGGTTTTAGATCAATTTTCTCTTTTGCTCCTTCAAATGGTTCATAACCATACATTATAATTCCAGGTCTTACAAGATTATATGAATTTTCTACAAAATTTAAAATTCCATTTGAAGCATTACAATGAATATATTTTATTTCATCTAAAATCTCTTTTGCTTTTTTTACTGCTCTTTCAAAATACATTAACTGTTTTTCTGTATATTCTTTATCAATATCAGCAGAAGATAAATGTGTATATATTCCTTCAATTTTTATATTAGGATATTTTTTTACTTTTTCAATATATTCTTCTGTTCTATTTGGATTTATTCCAGTTCTTCCCATTCCTGTTCCAATTTCAATATGAATATTAAATTTTTGATTTGAATTTCCTAAAATCTCTAAAAAACTATCAGAACTAATTCCTATGGCAATATTATATTTTGCAATCTTTTCTATCTCATCTTTATAGGCTTGGTTTAATACAAAAATTTCATTTTTATATCCTTGCTCTCTAAGCTCAATAGCTTCATCAACTGTTGCAACTGCAACAATATTAAATTTACTTATTACTTCATTTACTTTATTTATATATGTTCCATATGCATTTGCTTTTATTACTGGCATTAATTCTATATTTTTTCCAACATATTCTCTTATTTTATTTATATTATGTTCAAAAGCTCTTAAATCAACCTCCATAACAGTTGGTCTTGTAATTTCCAAAATAATCATCTCCTATTATACAAAATTATATTCATTATCTTTTATATTAGTATTAAACATACATATTGTTTTATATTTACAATAATCGCATCCTGTTTTCTTTTTATAATTGTATGGCTTAATATCAATTTTTCCTTTTAAAATTTCATATGAAATTTGCTTTATAATTTCTTTAACTTTAATTTGCAATTCATTGAAATCTTTTTTATTTATTACACTAGATTTCTTCTCACTTATTTCTCCATCTTTACTAACATAAACAGGAATAATATCAGAAGCACCAGTTTGCAATTTTTTATCCATTGTTCTAATAATAGAAATATCTGCTAAAATCAGCCCTTTCATTTTGAAATTGCTTCTAATCTTATTTTCTATTTCTTCATCAGTAAGATTTTTAGCATTTTTAACAACATTATCTATTAAACTCATATATAGAACACCACTTGGTTCAAAGTCTGTCTGGTCACATAATGCATCTAAATATGTCATAAGTTGAATTTGCAAACCAAATAAAACTTGATTCATATCTAAGTCTTTAACAGAAGATTTATAATCGATTACTCTAACATATTGTTTATCTTCAATTTTGGCTGTATCTGCTCTATCTATTTTTCCTGTAATTTCAACTTTCTTTCCTTCAACATCTAAAGTTATTGTTTTAAGCTTTCCAGTATTTGAGAATTCAAGCTCATTTCCAAAAATTGTAAAATCACTATATTTTAAAGAGTATACTATATAACAAATAGATTTATATACTACTTTTTTTAATCTTCTAGTTAATAATCTAAATTTAGCAGAGCTTGAAAAAATATAATATCTACTAGTTTCAAGCAATTCACTAATAATTTTATTAACTATTTTCAAAATTTCTTCATCTGTTATTTCTTTTAGATTTAAGTTTTTCTCACTTATAGCTTTAAAAAATGTATCTATAACTTCATGCATAAATGATCCAGTATCAATTGAATCTAATTTTAGTTCTTCTTTTTCTTTAAGTTTTAATCCATATGTAAGATGAAAAGAAAATGGACATCTTCTATAATTTTCTAATCTAGAAATACTAGTTCTTAAATTTTCACCATACAATTTCTCTACATTATCTTGTGAAAGATCTTGTGCCTTATTTGTATAATACATCCCTGAAACAGCTCTTTTAAATCTATTTTTATCTTTTTTATAAAAATATCTTAAAATATCTTCCCACTCTTTAGTAATTTCTCCGCTATCTAAATAGTCTTTATATACATTTAATGCCTCTTCAAATGTTGCTTTTTCATTTGATATAGAATATCTTTTTTCTACAACATCGCTTTCTATCATAATATTCGGAAAAATTCTATTTAACTTCTTTATTAAAATTGATGGTCTTATTGAACTTCCTTCTTTATCAGAAGAAGAATATGATAAAAATAATTTTTCTTCTGGAGTTGTTAATGTTCTATATATATTAAATTGTTCTTCATATAAACTATCTTTTGAATTTTTTGCTAGCTCTATTCCAGCATCTAATAAATAATCTCTATCACTATCATTTAAGTAGCCTTCAACTTTATTAACTTTTGGAAATGCTCCATCATTAACTCCTACAACAAAAACAACTTTTAATTTATTACTTCTAGTTCTTTCTGTATCACCAAAAACAACTTGATCTTGAGTTGCTGGTATTTTTCCAAGTTCGCAAGAATTTAGCCCCACTTGTAATAACTCTTTATATTTTTCAAATGTTAATTTTTCATCTCCAAATACACTCACAATATCTTCTAAAACACTTACTAATAATTTATAACTTGTATTATATTCATCTGATACTTCAATATTATTATAT
>CAORJJ010000118.1 GCA_948517135.1 uncultured Clostridia bacterium
CATAAAATCCCTCCAAAATTATTATTTAGCTTTTGTATAAATAATCTTACTAATATTTTACATATATATTTTTTTCAATACAATATCAAAAACATTTCATTTTTATTAAATAAAAAACAGACACAAGCTACGAAATGTGTCTGCTTTTTAATTATATAAAATATAATTACTTACTATTTATATTTCTTTTTACTAAAAAAGTTTAAGTCCTTAAAGAAAAAGTCGTGTAATTCTGGAAATTTAATTTCTTGGAATAAAAAGTCATGTACTTCTGTCAACACTTTTTCCTCTTTCTGTGTTAATTCTAATACAACTGGTTTATTAAAATCAATTTCTCTACATATTAAACCCTTGATTTTTTGCCATGTTCCAACAACAAGTGGTAAATTACCAGCATTTTCAGTTTCTACTAATTTATATTCTTTCATCTGTATTTTATCCTCCTTTTGTACACAGAAAATTAATTTTTCCACAGGATACTAAATTTCTTATTACATTATTTATACTATATAGATTTTTTTTTATCAATAATAATTAAGTTAAATTTAGATTACTATTTTATTACATCTTCTGAAAGTAAACTAAGGTTATCTTTTCCAGTTATTTTAATTTTTAAAATTTGATTAGAAACATCTGCATCTGTTTTAATCTTTACATTAATATAATTTGCTGTATGACCTTTATAATATTTTCCATCTTGTTCTTCAAATAATACTGAAACTTCTTTTCCAATATATGTATCTAAATATTCATTTTCATTACTATCTGATAGTTCTAAAAGCTTTTTGCTTCTTTCTTCTTTTACATCTCCTGAAATTTGATTTTTCATATCTGCTGCAATTGTACCTTTTCTTTGTGAATATTTAAAAATATGCATTTTATAAAATTTTATCTTCTTTAAAAATTCATATGTTTTAGAAAATTCCTCTTCTGATTCTTCTGGAAATCCAACTATTATATCTGTTGTTAAAATAACATCATCATATGCATTTCTTAGTCTTTGAACAATTTCATCAAACTCTTCTATATTATAGCTTCTATTCATTCTTTTTAGAGTTTCATTACAACCACTTTGAAGAGATAAGTGAAAATGATGACAAATTTTATTTAATTTTTTTAATCTGTTAACAAATTCTTCTGATATAAGTAGTGGTTCTATTGAACCTAATCTAATTCTTTCTATACCATCAATGTTGTTTATATCTTCTAATAAATCAATTAATTTATATCCATTTTCAAAATCTTTTCCATATGATGCAATATGAATACCAGTTATTACAACTTCTTTTATCCCATTTTTAGCAATTTGTACAATTTCTTTTATAATATTTTCAGGATTTCTACTTCTTACTTTTCCTCTAGCAAATGGAATTATACAATATGAGCAAAATCTATCACATCCATCCTGAACTTTTATTACAGCTCTAGTTTTTTCTGTATAAGTAACACTACCAAATTCATCAAATTTAGCATCATATAGAATATTTTCAAGTTCTATAAAATTCCTATTTCTTTCATAATCTTCAACATATTTTACAATATCTGCTTTTTCATTAGTTCCTATACATAAATCTATTTCTTGTATTTTTTCAATTTCACTTTTAGCAACTTGTACATAACATCCACAAGCTACAACAATTGCATTTTTATTTTTCTTTTTAGCTTGTCTTAGAACTTGTCTTGATTTTCTATCAGACATATTTGTAACTGTACATGTATTTATAACATATATATCAGCTTTCTCATCAAAATCTACTATCTCATAACCACTATTTTTAAAATTTTGTATCATCCCATTTGTCTCATATTGATTGGTTTTACAACCGCAATGTAAGAAATGCAACTTTTTTCATATTTTATTCTCCTATTTTTAGTTCTTATATTATTATATCATATAAATGAAATGCTCACATAAATATGTGAGCATTTCATTTAAGTATATTTTGGATTTTATTATTTTTTCATTCTATCCATACTATCAAGATTATCTAGTGCCTTTCCAGTTCCTTTAGCTACACAAGAAATTGCATCTTCGGCAATCATAACATTTATTCCTGTTTTTTCTTGTAGTAATCTATCTAAACCATCTATTAGGCACCCTCCACCAGTCATATAAATTCCTTTATCACTAATATCAGCTGCTAGTTCTGGTGGTGTTCTTTCAAGTACTGAGTGAACTGCATCTATTATAAGCATTGCTGGTTCTTCTAATGCTTCCATCATTTCACTAGAATATATTGTAATTGTTTTTGGAAGACCTGTTACTAAATCTCTTCCTCTAACATCCATTTCCATATCTTGAATTTTAGGAAATACACAACCTATTTGCTGTTTTAATTCTTCTGCTGTTCTTTCACCTATCATAACATTATGACGTTTTTTTATAAATTTTACTATATATTCATCAAATTTATCTCCAGCAACTTTTATTGAAGAACTTACAACGGATCCTCCTAAAGAAATAACTGCTATATCTGTTGTTCCTCCACCTATATCTACAATCATGTTTCCACATGGTTTTGAAATATCTATTCCAGCACCAATTGCAGCTGCAATTGGCTCTTCTATTAAATAAACTTTTCTTGCTCCTGCATTAGAAGCTGCATCTATAACCGCTTTTTTTTCTACTTCAGTTACTTGTGATGGTATGCAAATCATTATTCTTGGTGCAAATAAAAATTTTCCACCAATTTTACCAATAAAATATTTCAACATTTTTTCTGTAACTGTATAATCTGAAATTACTCCTTCTCTTAAAGGACGTGTTGCGACAATATTTCCTGGTGTTCTTCCTAGCATTCTTCTAGCCTCATGCCCAACTGCTAAAACTTCGCCAGTTACATTATTTACAGCAACAACAGATGGTTCTCTAAGAACAATACCTTTTCCCTTTATATATGCAATTACTGTTGCTGTACCTAAATCAATTCCGATATCTTGTCCAAACATCTAAGTTCTCCCTTCAAGTTTTTTAAGAGCAAATTCAATGTTACATTTGCATTACGATTATATTACATATCCTTTGAAATATCAACCCTTTTTATAATTAAATTGAATATTTTTTTATATCTTTTTTATTACATTTTTTTACTTAATTTATTTGTATTAATAGCTAGTATATGTTATAATAATTTCGATTATTCAATATGTAGAGGTAAAAATATATGGAAAAAATATCAGTAGTAGTACCATGTTATAATGAAGAAAAAGCATTACCACTTTTTTATGAAGAATTGAAAAAAAATATGAAAGATTTCGCAAGAAATGTCGAATTTGAAGTTCTTTTTGTTAATGATGGTTCAAAAGATAATACATTAAAAATTATTAAAGATTTAGCAAAAATTGATGATAGAATAAAATATATATCTTTTTCAAGAAATTTTGGTAAAGAAGCGGCAATATATGCTGGTTTAGAACATGCTTCTGGAGAGTATGTTACACTTATGGATGCAGATCTTCAAGATCCACCTTCACTTCTAAAAGAAATGTATAAATCTGTTACAGATGAAGATTATGATGCTGTTGGAACTAGACGCATAGATAGAAAAGGTGAACCTGTTATAAGAAGTTTCTTTGCACGATTATTTTATAAGTTAATTAATAAAATAACTAATTTTGAAATGGTTGATGGTGCTAGAGATTATGTATTTATGAAAAGAAATGTTGTTAATTCAATACTTTCATTAAAAGAATATAATAGATATTCAAAAGGATTATTTAGTTTTGTTGGTTTTAATGTAAAATGGATTGAATATCAAAATATAAAAAGAGTTGCTGGAGAAACAAAATGGTCATTTTGGAAACTTACCAAATATGCATTAGAAGGAATTACAGCATTTTCAACAACTCCACTTCTTATTTCTTCTGCAATAGGATTACTATTTTGTTTAATTTCGTTTTTATTAATATTAGTAATTATATTTAAAACATTAATTCTAGGAGATCCTACAAGTGGTTGGCCATCTCTTGTTTGTATAATTTTTATGGTTAGTGGAATTCAAATGTTTTCACTTGGAATTATAGGTCAATATCTATCAAAA
>CAORJJ010000119.1 GCA_948517135.1 uncultured Clostridia bacterium
CTATTTTTCAAGGTTTATTAAATTATAATCTATCTTTAAATTGTCTAAAACATTTTGCTCTCTTTCTGAACAAGTAAATATAATTATTTGATTATTTTTAAAATTTTTATTTATATATTTTAAAATATTTGTTAGTCTGTCATTATCAAAATATGCAAATGCTTCATCTAAAATTATTGGCATAGTTTCATTTGAAATTTCAGCTAGAGCACTTAATCTTAAAGATAAGTACATTTGATCAACAGTTCCTACACTTAATCTTGAAGCTGGTATATACCTTCCATCATCTATTTCTACATTTAATCCTTCTGAATCTGTTACTATAATATTTTTATATCTATTATTAGATATTTCTGAAATTATTGTACATAGATTTTCAGTAAATTTAGGACTTATGTTCTCTTTTACTTGACTATATGCTCTTTCTAGACATTCTTTAGCAATATTATAAGAATTATTTAATGATATTAGTTCTTCTTTTTCTTCCTCAGCATTTTGTAATTCTTCTTCTATACTTGATAAATTTTCTAATTTACTATTTATTTCTCTTATATTGTTTTCTATTGTTTGTAGTCTAAATTTTGAAGAATTTATTTTATTTTCTTTTAATTCAATTTTTCTTACTAATTCTTCATATGTTTTATCTAAATATTCTTCAATATATCCAATACCTACTTTATTTTGATATTTTGAAATTATATCTTCTCTATCTCTTTCAATTTCTTTATTTAACTTATATTCCTTTTCTTCAGCTTCTTTTCTTTGAATCTCTTGATTTTGTTTTAAAATATCTATTTCGCTTGCAATTTTACTTGTACTATCTCTTTTTTCTAAATCAATATTTTCAATTTTCTTTTTAGATTCATACATTTTATAAATTGTTACTAATATTGGTATCAAAATTAATGCTGATAATTCTTTTTTTGGAAGGAATATTAATAAAACAAGAAATAGAATTATCAATAATGCTAATGTTATATAATAATTTTTAAAATTAATTTTCTTATTTCTTATATCACTTTCTGTATGAGTAGAAATTTTTTTATTTAATTCTCTAATCTTTTCATTATATTCCTTTTCAAGATTTTTGTTAAAATTAATCTCTGCACTTTTAAGTCTATTGTTATCTTTTTTAGATTTTATTTCTTTTAAAAATTCTTTTTTATTTTCATCTTCTTGTATTTCCTCATATAACCTATCTCTTTCTGGTAAACTATCTTGAGCTCTTTCCTTATAGCTTTCTAATCCTAATTTTTCCTGTAATAATCTATTTATTTTAGAATCTACAATATTTATAGGTCTTTGAGATGTTCTTTCTGTCCCAACTTCTTCATTTTGCATTTTATTTATTTTATCCATAGATTTTTTATAGGATATATTATCATCTCCAGAAGAAATTAAATTACTTATTTTCTGTATAATACTTGCTTGACTTGATTTACTTAATCTTAACCCTTCTTGTTCAGAAATTGCTGTACTATAAAATGTTTCTTCATCAATTCCTGTTTGTTCTAAAAAGAATTCTATTCCTTTTGTTTTATCTATTTTAAAGGTTTTCGAAATATCTTCTTTATTGGAATTATAAATAATTGGATTTTTCTTTTTAAATTCTCTATATACTTCAAAAGATTCTCCATTGTCTAATGTATAATTTATTTTTCCTGAAAACTCCTCTGTTTTCCAAGGTTTAAATTTATCAAAGTCTGAAATTTCCTTACCATTTTTATTTTTAGAAGCTCCATAAAACATTGCTGAAATAAATTTTAACATACTTGATTTTCCTGACTCATTTTCACCAAATATAACATTTATTCCATTTGATAGTTCTATATTATTATTTTTTAATTTACCAAATCCATTTATTTTAAACCCATTAATTTTCAATATATCTCACCTCTTTTACATTGCATCTAATCCTATTTCAATTGCTTTTTGATATTCTTCTTCTGTGCATAATCCTTTATTATATACATCTAAAACTTCCTTAACAAATATACCTTTTAAATTATTTTGTTTTGAAAGTTCTTCTAAGTTATAATTTATTTTTGTTTTATCTTTTACTTTTAGAATATTAGTTTCTTCAAGAGCTCTTAAAATTTCTCTTGTATTTATTTCAAAATTTCTATTACCTACAAGAATTATTTTATACATTGCAAGTTCACTATATCTATAATTTAAAATTTTCTCTATAAGATCTTCTTTTGATTGTAATTCATCTACTGAAATTTCTAATTCTTCAAAACTTCTTTCATCTAAATCTATAAATGTCATATTAAATTTATCTTTTGTAACTTCACCAACTATCATTCCATGGTTTCCTAATTCATCAAATCCTAATGAAATTGTTGATCCTGGATAGTATATTCTATTTTTATTATCTATATTATTTTTATGTACATGACCAATTGCACAATAATCAAAACCAATTGAATTTAACTTTGACTCAAGTATTGGATTATAGCAAAAACCTTCTGCATCTTTTGAGCCATTCAAATCACAATGTGCAATTAACACACTTGGTTTATTAGAAAATGGTAATGTAATATTTTCTAATGGACTTGTATTCAAATAAAACTCATTGAACGCCATTCCATATATATTTACATTTTCATCTTCATATCTTTCAATATTGGGATTTCTAAAAATATATACATTATCACTAAACTCATAAATATCATAATATGAATTCTTAATGTATGGATCATGATTTCCAGGAGAAATAAATATTTTAGTTTGTGGTATTTCTCTAAATAATCTTGCAATATAATCTATTGTTGATTTTCTTACATATTCATGTTCATATAAATCTCCAGAAATTAATAAATATTCAATTTCATTTTCTTTAACATAATCTATAACTCTTTTAAATACACTTCTTTGCTCTAATCTTCTTTTATCACCTAAATGTTCTTTACTATTTAATGATGTAAATGGAGCATCAAAATGCATATCTGCAATATGTACAAATCTCATTTTACCATCTTCTTTCTTTTTAGTTTAATAATTTTATCATAGGTAAAAAATATAGTCAACATGTTTTGCGAATATTTGTTTTGTTCTCTGTTCAAAAAAATAGTCTTATATTATCTATAAGACTACTTAACTGAAGCATATATTCTTCTTCTTTTTTCTCCTTTTTTGTTCTTATTTAATGGATTATTATATAGCACTATTGTTTCTTTTCTTGTTTCTGCTTTTACTTCTTTCTCTATTTCAACTGCATTTCCAAACTCTTCACTTGAAACAATTGAAGTTGCTATTTTATCTAAAAATCCTGGAACAAAATTTTTTCCACCATTTGTCATATTTGCTATTGTAGTATTTTTTCTACTTTCTACTCTTTTTACTGCAAGTTCTAAGGATTTCTCTTCATCTATTTCATAATTCTCTTCTTTATAAGCATTTTCTTTAAAAATCAATTTTCTTAATTCTTTTTCTTCAAAATCAACATTTATCTTTTGGGAGTCATCTATTACTTCAAAAACTGTTTTTAAGCCTTTTTCAACGCAATATGTAGCAACAATTTTAAATGCTTCTGCATTTTCTCTTTTAGCTCTATTATATTTATATATCTTATTTGCCATTGCTATTTCTCCTAACCATTTTTTATTTCTTCTACAATATTATTAAGAGTTATTTCTGCACTTTTTTCTATTTTTTTAAGATCTTTAATATGTTTTTCTAACTCTTGAGTAGTTATAGTATCTAAATTAACTACTTTTCCATTCAAAAAAGTATCACCAAAAGTGTTTTTATTTTCTTCCATAAATCCCTCTCTTAAGCAACATTTTTATTTAGTAACTCTTTTTCAATTTGTATCTTTGCAACTAATTGAATTGTCTCATTTCTAATTTTTTCTATTTTTTCATTATTTGATAATGATAATTTTTTAATATTATTTTCTATTGTAGATATTTTATTTTCAAATTTTGTTTTTCCTGCAATCACTTTTATTAATTTATTTATCATTTTTACTATAAAATTTTC
>CAORJJ010000120.1 GCA_948517135.1 uncultured Clostridia bacterium
TTAAAATATCATTTCTAACAATTTCTTCTTCAGAATATATTTTCACATAATCTGGTTTAAAACCTATTAATAATCCATTATCATTACCTAGAGACGAAAATGGTATAAGTTTTAACTTATATGAATGTAAATTGTCTGATTCTAACATTTTACCTTTCAATATATTCTGAATATTATCCAAAATATCTTTAGATATAATACTCTTTAAATTTTCTTTTTCTACTATTACTACATCCATTTTGTTTATTGGTTCTTTTAATAAGTTTCCTGTATCTAGCATAGCTTTCATTTTTTGAATATTTCCCTTATAAAAAATCTCAATTTCACATAGCATAGATTTTTTACTTAAATTATTCTTTATTATTCTAGAAATTATAATAAAAACAAGAAATCCAACAATTCCAGCTATTATAGCAATTTTTATTGGATAAGTTCCTACTAAATGATTGCTTTTTACAATGATATTCTGAGGTTTAATAAAAAATAATAACATGAAAGCAATTCCGCCAAAAGTAAATGATACTAAATAAAAAAACATTAACTGTTTTAATATCTTTCTGAAATTACTTTTACTAAATGCAATTTTTATCATCACGATTGATATTATTACTTTTAAAATGATTGTAAAAAACCAATTTATATTAATAATATAATTTAAAATTGCAAATAGCCCACCAATAAAACTCGATATAAAAATTCTTATAATTTTTATTTGAGATTTACTAATTATTGCAGTAGATAAAATAATTATAAAATTCAAAAAAATATTTTCAAAAAGCACTATATCTAAATATATAGTCATTCTTATACCTTTCTTTTTAATAGTATTAGTTTGTATATCTATTTTAATATTTTAATTATAAAAATCCTGTCATTTTGTAGGGCAGAAAAAAAGAAATAATCTACAAAATAAGATTATTTCTTTTAATTTTTTTAGATAAGCCCACAGAATAAGTTGCAAATTGTGCTGAAAGATTTATTTACTAAAAAATGATAATTAATTACCTAATAAATAAAAATATAGACGTACTTATGTACGTCTATATTTTTATTTATTACCTAATCCTTTATTTTTTCTTAAAAATGTTGGTATATCTAAATCTCCATTTGAATCTGATGATGATGAATTTGAAATTGATGAAATACTACTTCCTGAATTTCTTTTTCTCCATGCATCTGCAACAATATTCTCATATTGAGAATTTTGTCTTCTTTCATCTTCTTTTTCAAATCCAGTAGCAATAACTGTAATTTGAATTTCATCTCCCATAGAATCATCTATAACTGTACCAAAGATTATGTTTGCCTCTGGATCTGCACTTCTTTGTACAAGTTCTGCAGCAGTATTGGCTTCATGTAATCCCATATCACTTCCACCAGTAATATTGATGATAATTCCTCTTGCACCTTCAATTGATGTTTCAAGTAATGGACTTTGAATTGCTTGTTTTGCAGCATCTTCTGCTCTGTTTTCTCCACTAGCACATCCGATTCCCATATGAGCCATACCTTGATTTAGCATTATAGTTCTAACATCTGCAAAATCTAGATTTATAACACCTGGAACAGATATTAAATCTGAAATACCTTGAACACCTTGTCTTAAAATATCATCTGCCATTCTAAATGCTTCTATCATTGATGTTTTTCTATCTATAACTTGTAACAACTTATCATTTGGAATAACAACTAATGTATCTACTTTACCTTTTAAACTAGCAACACCACGTTCTGCTTGTGCTAATCTCTTTTTTCCTTCGAAAGTAAAAGGTTTTGTAACAACACCAATTGTTAGTATTCCCATTTCTTTTGCAGTAGCTGCTACTACTGGAGCTGCACCAGTACCTGTTCCTCCGCCCATTCCAGCTGTAACAAATACCATATCTGCTCCTTTTAATACTTCTGCTATTTCAGCTTTTGATTCTTCTGCTGCTTGAGATCCAATATCTGGATTTGCTCCTGCACCTAAACCTCTTGTTAGTTTTTCTCCAATTTGAATTTTAGAATTAGCTTTTGATTCATTTAATGTTTGTCTATCTGTATTTACTGCAATAAATTCAACATTTCTAATTCCAGCTTCAATCATTCTGTTTACTGCATTGTTTCCTGCTCCTCCAACACCTATAACTTTAATTGTTGCTGTTCCATCCATCATGTAGCTTAACTCATTATCATCCATAATCATAAGGTTACTTCCTCCTTTTAAAACTCTATATATTAAAAATTAAAAACTTTTTTATGAAACTTTTTCATTTTATGAATAGAAAAAATCTCTTATTTTTTCAACAACAGTTTTTAGTAAATTTTTCTCTGTTTTTACAGATATACTACTAGAAACTGTTTTTGCATATGGTCTTGCTGCAATATATCTTACCAAAGCATAACTAACTCTATAAGTTGATTTTACTGTACTTACCAATCTTCCTGTTGAAATTTTTACTGGAATATTTAAAATTATTTTTCCTGCCATATCACTTTTATTAATATTTATAATTCCTTCACCAGTTAAAATAACATTATTTATATTATTTTTTACACCATGAGCAGTAATATCTTTATTTATTAATGTAAAGATTTCTTCAATTCTTGCTTCTATAATTTCAATTAAATCTGAACTTTTAATTGTCATATTTTTTGAATCCACATCTCTACATGTATTTAGTACAATATTATTATCATTATCAATAAACGATCTAAGCGCTAACCCATATTGTCTTTTTAATTTATCTGCTTCTTCTCTTGAAATATTAAGCACATATGCAATATCACTAGTAATATTATCTCCACCTAATGCTATTGTATTTGTGTAAACAAAAGTTGAACCATTAAATACACCTATCTCTGTATTCCCAGCTCCCATATCAAGAATCATAACATTATCTGTTAATTCATTAGTATCTAATACTAAATTTCTCTCTGCTAAGGAAGTAGGCACTACTCCATCTATTTCAATACCAGCCTTCTTAAATACAGAAGTTAACTGCCTAATATACTCTTTTTCTGCCAATATAATTTGAGCAGTAATAGTAAAATTGCTACTAAATTTTCCTACTGGATCATCAACTGCCTTACCATCTTCTAGGATAAATTTATCTGGTACTATATCTATTAATACTTTATCTTCTGGGATTTCAATATCTCTAACTTGAATTATTGCTGAAGCAACATCTTTTATGGATATTCCAGCAAGTTTATCTTTTGCATCTTTTACGATACTGTTTTGAACTATTGTTATGTATTTTCCTGGTATAGTAGTATAAGCAGAATTGACTTGTATATTAGCAATATCTTCTACTTCAGCTATTGTTCTAGAAATTGAATTACTTAGTTCTTCTTCATCAACAATTTTTCCTTTTTGAATAGCTTTACATTTACAGCTTGTACTACAAATAATTTCAATTTGGTTAAAATTATTAACTTCACCAACAAATGTACTAACTTTAGAGGTTCCAATATCAATACCAACGATTATATCCCCTATTGCCAAAGTTAACTCCTCCATTTAAAACTTTAATTTGTCATAAAAATCTATGCGATAAGAATATTACATTTTCAACAAAAAGTCAAGTAAAAACGACATATTTTTGTAATTAAAATGTAATGATTTTGTTATTCTTTTAATTTTTCAATATAAAGTAAAATATATAACATTTTTCACTTAAATTCAAGACATAATTAGACATTAAAATTATTATTTAAATGATTAAAAATATATTTTAAATAATAAAATTTGCAATAATACAATATAAAAGTTCAAAAATATAGCTTACTTATGTAATTATCATAGAAATTCTAAACAAATTTTGTGGCACCCTTTCAAGAACAAGATTGAACTATTTCCACAAAATTTTATAAGAATTTCTACTTCAAATTACAGTCGAAACGCTTATATTTTTTCATTTTTAT
>CAORJJ010000121.1 GCA_948517135.1 uncultured Clostridia bacterium
AAATTTAAAATTAAATATATACTATATATTAAGGGCATTATGGTTTATTATAATTAACTTACATAGTAATTTTTAAATTTAAAAACTACTATTAACCTATTATAAAGAGGTACAACATATGGGAATAATTGTACAAAAATTTGGAGGCAGTTCTGTTGCTAATCTTGAAAAATTAGGATATGTAGCAGAACATATTATTACTGAAAAAAAGAAAGGAAACAAAATTGTAGTTGTTGTCTCAGCACAAGGAAAAACTACTGATAAACTAATATCTGAAGAAGCAGAAATTACAGATAGTCCAAACGAAAGAGAACATGATGTTTTAGTATCTACTGGTGAGCAAATCACCACAGCAAAACTTGCAATGTTATTAAATGAAAAAAAACAAAAAGCATTATCACTTGCAGGTTGGCAAATACCAATAATAACAAATAGCGAGTTTACAAATAGTAGAATTAGATATATTCATAATGAAACTATTGAAGAATACTTAAATTCAGGAAATATTGTTATCGTTGCAGGATTTCAAGGTGTAGATGAATCCGGTAATATTACTACATTTGGTAGAGGTGGTTCTGATACAACAGCAGTTGCAATCGCTGCAAGCTTAAAAGCTGAACGATGTGATATTTTTACAGATGTTGATGGTGTTTATACATCAGATCCTAGAATTGTAAATACTGTAAAAAAATTAAAAACAATATCTTACGACGAAATGCTTGAAATGTCTAGTATGGGAGCTAAAGTTCTTCATAATAGATGTGTTGAAATAGGAAAAAAATATAATGTACCAATATATGTAAAATCTACATTTGAAAAAAATAGCATTGGTACATTAGTAACAGATAAAAATCTTGAAGATTTAGTAATTAATGGAGTTACAAAAGACGATTATATTTCTAGAATAACTTTAGTTGGACTTGAAAATAAAATTGGAAAAACATATCAATTATTTAGAGTTCTTTCAAGAAATTTAATCAATGTAGATGTTATTGTTCAATCATTTGGTGAACATATCACAAAAGATATTGCATTTACTGTAAAAATGAATGATTTAAAAAAGACATTAGAGGTACTTGAAAAAAATAAAAAAGAATTAGGATTCCAAGATGTTCTTCATAGTGAAAATCTATCAAAAGTATCTATCATTGGCGTTGGAATTGCTAATAAACCTGGTGTTGCTGCTGATATGTTTGAAGCATTATATGAAAATAATATAAATATGCATATGATTTCTACTTCAGAAATAAAAATTTCTGTACTTGTAAATTCTAATCAAGCAGATTTAGCAGTTAATTCAATTCATAAAAAATTCTTTGGAGAATAAGAACAAAAGAGTTTATCCTTTAAGATAAACTCTTTTTGTTCTATTTTTTTATTTTTTGAATAAATATAAATTAGAACAAAAAGGAGGTATTATATGGATGAACTAAAAAAAATGTCTAACACTTTTCAAAATATAGTTTTAGAAAATCGTGAAAAGTTAAATATTACTGGAATTGTTGATGTGCTAAGTTTTGATGATCAAATAATTATTATAGAAACAGAACTGGGGCTACTTACAATAAAAGGTGAAGATTTAAAAATAAATAAATTAAGTATTGATACATCAGATTTTATGGTTGATGGGAAAATAAATAGTTTAACATATTCAAGCTCTGATTCTAGTATTTCCAAAAACAAAAACATTTTAAGCAAAATATTTAAGTAAGGTGATATTATAATGAAATTCTTTTCACAAGAAGAAATTTTTTTACTTTTCTTTATTATAGGAATAATTATAGGATTAATATTTGATTTTTTTAAAGTACTTCGAAAATCTTTTAAAACTAAAGATATAATTACTTTTATAGAAGACTTATTATTTTTATTAATTTCTGGTATTTTAATTATATTTGGTATTATTAAATTAAATGGTGGTGAAATAAGATTTTATTTATTTCTTGGAATATTTTTAGGAGTACTAATTTATTCTTTGACAATAAGCAATTTATATGTTATAATTCTATATGAATTTGTAAGAATATGTAAAAAAATATTTTATTTCTTTGCAAAAATATTCTTAAAACTATTACAATTATTAAGAAAAATTAAAAGCAATGGAGATACGTAGGATGAATATATCAAAAATAAATAAAGCAATGAATTTAATAGTAATTTTATTAGTAATATATGTTATATTTACAACAATAAAACAACAAACAAAAATAAATTCTTATGAAAAAGATATAGCTTATTATACATCTCAAAAGGAAAGCTTAATAGAAAAAAAAGCAGATTTAGAAGCTACTCAAAAAAATGTAAATTCTGAAGAATATATTGAAGAAGTAGCTAGAGAAAAACTTGATATGTATTATCCAAATGAAACAGTTTATATTGATATAAGTAAATAGAATCTTTAGTCTATTTACTTTCAAATTTATTTTTTCATTTCATATCGTTCGTATTTTTATCTTAAATTTTGTATCTAAAAAATTAGTTTCCAATATAAAAAATTAAATAAGGGGGCAAAATATGGAATTAGAGAGTTTATCACTAATCGATTTAAAAAATTTAGCCAAAGATAAAGGAATTCCTAATTATTCAAAATTAAAAAAATCAGAACTTATAGAAAAAATTCTAGAAAATTATAATCAAAAAAATGAAGAAGAAACTATTTCTAAAAAACTTACAGAAGAAAAAGCGGAAATAAATAAAGAAGAATCTTCAAACGAATATAAATTGAATAGTCAAGATGATGAATATGTTGAAGGAATTTTAGAACTTCTACCTGATGGATATGGCTTCTTAAGAGGAGACAACTATTTATCTACAAATAAAGATGTTTATGTTTCACCTGTGCAAATTAGAAGATTCAAATTAGATACAGGAGATAAGGTAAAAGGAATAAAAAGAATTCCAAAAGAAGGTGAAAGATTTCCAGCACTTATTTATGTTGGTGAAGTAAATGGAGAACATCCTGAAAAAGCCATGAAAAGAAAGAACTTTGATGACTTAACACCAATATATCCTCAACAAAAATTAAAATTAGAAACAACAAGTTCTGAATATACAATGCGTTTAATGGACTTAATGTCTCCAATTGGAAAAGGCCAAAGAGGAATGATAGTAGCTCCACCAAAAGCTGGAAAAACTACTATATTAAAGAAAATTGCAAATAGCATAACAGCAAATAATCCCGAAGTATATTTAATAGTACTTCTTATAGATGAAAGACCAGAAGAAGTTACAGAAATGAAACGTTCAATAAAAGGTGATGTAATTTATTCTACTTTTGATGAGCAACCAGAGCATCATGTAAAAGTAGCTGAAATGGTTATTGAAAGAGCCAAAAGATTAACAGAGCAAAATAAAGATGTTGTTGTTTTACTTGATAGTATTACTCGTTTAGCAAGAGCCTATAACTTAGTAATTCCTTCATCAGGAAGAACATTATCAGGTGGTTTCGATCCTGCAGCTCTTCATAAACCAAAACGTTTTTTCGGTGCAGCTAGAAATACTGAAGATGCTGGTAGTTTAACAGTTTTAGGTACAGCATTAGTAGATACTGGTAGTAGAATGGATGAAGTAATCTTTGAAGAATTCAAAGGTACAGGTAATATGGAAGTTTTCCTAGATAGAAGCTTATCAGAAAAAAGAGTATTTCCTGCAATCGATGTTAATAAATCTGGTACTAGAAGAGATGAACTACTATTAACTCAAAAAGAATATGAAACTGTAAATTCAATTAGAAAAAGTCTTTCTAGTTTATCAACTGCAGACTTAACTGAAAGATTAATTAATTATATGATGAAAACCAAAAATAATAGTGAATTTATAGAGTTAATATCAAAGAGTTTAAAATAAAAATATACAAGTGAAATTTAGGGACTTTCTTTAAATT
>CAORJJ010000122.1 GCA_948517135.1 uncultured Clostridia bacterium
ATATTTCATCATTAGTATGAATGGTTACATTTTCTGAAGTTTTAATATTATTAATTCTAATATCTTTTTTTCTTAAAGCTTTAAACAAAGTATTTTTATTCAAATTTGGAAACGAATCAAGTATAAAGTTATTTAATTTTTTATTATTATATTTTTCATTTACAATTAATTTTCTCATAAGGTTATTATAAATAAATTTACTAGATTTTGCAAGTATTGACATTGCAAAGAATTTTTAATAAAATCCAAATTGGAGGAACTGATAATGAAAGAAAAGATAGTAGAAAAATCAAAAGTATTAGGAATAGTTTTAATTATAACATTTTTAATAAGTATACCATATTTAAATTTTGAAGATATTAGTGCTCACGACATTTCATATCATACCAATAGAATTATAGCTATAAGTGAAGAATTAAAAAATGGTCAATTTCCAATATTAATACATTCTAATTTATTAGATGGTTTTGGATATGCTAACCCTTTATTTTATCCTGAGCTATTTTTATATATACCTGCGATATTAACTGTTATGGGAGTGAATTTTTTAACATCATATAAATTATTTACTATTATAACTACTTTTTTTACTTTAATATTTACATATTATTCATCAAATAGAATCTTTAAGAAAAAAAATATCTCTTGGATAGTTACGATATTATATGGAACATCGTTTTATAGATTAACAGATATTTATACAAGAGGTGCAATAGGAGAAGTTCTAGCTTTAGTATTTTTGCCACTTGTATTATGTGGTTTATATGAGATTATTTTCGGAGAGAACAAGAATTGGTGGCTTATTTGTTTTGGAATATTTGGTCTTATAAATTCTCATATATTATCTTTTACAATGACTGTTATTTTAATACTTGTAATATGCTTATTAAATATTGGTAGGATTCTTAAAGATAAAAAAAGATTAATTACATTAATAATAGCAGGAGTTGTATCTATATTATTGATATTAGGTTTTGTACTTCCATATTTAGAACAATCAAATAGTGATAAATTCAATGTAGACGAGAAAATATATAGTGGAACATTTGTAAAAAGCTATGCAGTAAGTTTACAAGAATTGATAAATAATCAATTTAATAAAGGCGATTTTTATAAAGGTATTGGAACTATTTTATTAGTATTACCTATCTTTATATTAACTAATAAAAGTAAAGAAAATGAATCTATATATATGAAGCAACTGTTTGCACTTGGAATTATAACATTATTTATGACAACAAGTTTATTTCCATGGGAAAAAGTGTGTACAAAATTTGAGTTTATAACAACAATTCAATTTCCATATAGATTAAATATCATAATAACAGTATTATTTAGTTTTGTATCAGGATATACATTATGCAATATAATAGAAAATAAAACTGAATTAAATAAATTAGTATATATTGTTTTAATATTATTTACATTAAATTTATTATCAACAGTTAATATAAATGCAGATGATTATACATTAGATACTATTACTACATTTGCTCCAGTTGGTAATGGAGAATACAAGCCTTATGGAATGATAGATACAGATAAAAAAGTGCATAATATATCAACTCAAGAAGAAATAGAATTTTCAAGAAATAGTACTAAATTAGAATTTGATTATACAAATTCTAAAGATGAGATGATTATACATATTCCTCTAGCATATTATAAAGGATATGTTGCTTATATTGAATCTGAAGATGGTACAAAAACTAATTTAGTTCTTGAAGAGGATCCAGTTACCAAAAACATAATAGTAAAAAATGATGAAATATTAAATGGTAAAGTTACAGTTGAATATAAAATGACAGTAATACAGAAAATTGGATATTCTATAACAATAGTAACTTTAATTTGTTTAGTATCTTATATTATTAATGATAAAGTAAAAATAATAAAAAAGAAGTAACTATTATGGATAGATAATATTTATAAGTAAAATGCTTGAAAAATAAAATCATTTATGTTACAATGCAAATTGGTGTGAAGTAATGACCATTTAAACTTATACTAATTGTTAGTGTAGGTTAAATATAAATCAATAAAAAGTAGGAGGTCTAAAATAATGAAAGATTATTTAGAAATTGAAAGCGTTAAAGCTTTAGAAATCTTGGATTCAAGAGGAAATCCAACAGTTCAAGTAGAAGTTGTAGCAGGAGGATTTAGTGGTATAGCTATGGTTCCATCTGGAGCTTCAACAGGAAGTTTTGAAGCTGTTGAATTAAGAGACGGAGACGCTTCTAGATACTTAGGAAAAGGTGTTTTAAAAGCAGTTGAAAATGTTAATACAGTTATTAGAGAAAAAATAGTTGGAATGAACGTTTATGATCAAGCTAAATTAGATAAAACATTAATCGAATTAGATGGAACAGATAATAAAGCTAAATTGGGAGCAAATGCTACACTTGGTGTATCTTTAGCAGTAGCTAGAGCAGCAGCAGCTTCTTTAGGAATGGAATTATATCAATATATTGGAGGAACAAATGCAAAAGTATTACCAACTCCAATGATGAACATAATGAATGGTGGAAAACATGCTGATAGTACATTAAGTGTACAAGAATTTATGATTATGCCAGTTGGAGCAAAATCATTTACAGAATGTTTAAGAATGTGCTGTGAAATCTATCACAACTTAAAGAAAGTTTTAAAATCAAAAGGATTAGCAACAGGTGTTGGAGATGAAGGTGGATTTGCTCCAAACGTTAAAGATGAAGATGAAGCATTATCATTAATAATGGAAGCTATTGAAAAAGCTGGATACAAACCAGGAGAAGAAGTTTGTTTAGCATTAGACGTAGCTGCAACAGAAATGTATGATGAAGCAAAAAAGATTGGAAAAGAAGGAATGTATCATTTTTGGAAAATCGGTGTTACAAAAAATACTGAAGAAATGGTTGCTTTCTATGAAGATTTAGTTAATAGATATCCAATCATATCTATTGAAGATGGTTTATCAGAAGAAGATTGGGACGGATGGAAAGTATTAACAGAAAGATTAGGAGATAGAATTCAATTAGTTGGTGATGATTTATTTGTTACAAATATTAAAAGATTACAAAAAGGTATTGATTTAGGAGTATCAAACTCTATATTAATCAAATTAAACCAAATTGGAACATTAACAGAAACATTAGATGCAATTGAACTTGCTAAGAAAAATGGAATGACAGCTGTTGTTTCTCATAGAAGTGGTGAAACTGAAGATACAACACTTGCTGATGTTGCTGTTGCTACAAATGCAGGACAAATAAAAACTGGTGCACCATGTAGAACAGATAGAGTTGCTAAATATAATAGATTATTAAATATCGAAGATGGATTAGAAGATTTAGCAGTTTATGCAGGAAGAAAAGGATTAAATAGATAATATATATAAAAAAGAGGTAGTATAACTACCTCTTTTTTGCATATAAATTTAAAAGTAATAGAAAAGTAATAAAAATGTAAAAAAACTTTTAAAAAGGTGTTGACATTATAAAATAAAGGTGTTAAAATAGTCAACGTTGTATGACAAAAAACAACACAAAACGTTCAAAAAACATTAAAAACTAGCAAGTTACAAATTTTTTAAAAAAGTTTTAAAAAAATGTTGACAATGTGAAAAAATGGTGTTAAAATAATCAACGTTGTGTAACAAAAATGCAACAAAAAAATGATTGAAAAATACTTTTAAAAAACTTTAAAAAATGTGTTGACAAGTAAGTTTAAAAGTGTTAAAATAATCAACAGTTCACTGTAAAAGAGAACTAAAGAACATTGAATTTTTAATACAAAAATAGT
>CAORJJ010000123.1 GCA_948517135.1 uncultured Clostridia bacterium
ATCTTTTTCTGTTATAAATATTGTACACTTTTTACTTTTTATTTTTGATAATACAGTTTCGATATTTCTTAATAAATAATATTTATATTCTGGAGAATTAGTAAATTTTTCAAATTCTATTTTTACTTTTTGCTCAATTTCTTGTATTATAGTCTTTTTTAAATTACTTACTTGCATTTTTTGATTCATCTCATAATCAAAAATATTTCTATTAAACTCTCTTTCTAATTTATTTAATTCACTTTCATACTTTTGAGCAAGTTCGTCCTTATAAATATTAACTTTTTCTAATATTTTCTCTTCTGAAATCTGATTATTTTCTGTTTTTATATTATTTAATTCTTTTCTTGCCATCTCTAGACAGTTTTTTTCTATTTTATCTATCTTTTTATCAATATCAATCATTTATTCGCTCTCCTAAAATCATTTCGTATTTGGAATTTTAGCAACTAATGGTAGTTCTTGTTCATTTGAAATTTTTTCTAATTCATTTTTAGCAATTTCATAAACTTCTTCAGTAACATTTATAATTCCAACATCTTTGTCTTTTGAAAGTTCTTTGATTTTTTCTTTGATTTCGTTTTCGTTTCTAATAAAAAAGCTTTGTATTCCTGCAAGTCTCATTCCAATTGCTATATCATTGCTTCTACTAATGCAAACCATTCGCATAGTATTTTTCTCCTTTTTATATTGTTTTGTATATCCATAATAAATTGGTCATTAGACTTTGTTTAAAATCATGATTGCTATGATAAGACCATATATTGCAATACCTTCAGCAAGTCCTGCAAATATAATTGTCTTTCCTAAAAGCGATGGATTTTCACTAATTGCTCCTACTGCACTTGATGCAACTACTGCAACTGCTATACCTGCACCTATACATCCAAGTCCTGTTGCTATGGCAGCTGCAACCATTCCTATTCCATTTGACTTATTTTCTTTTTCTTCATTTTCAATTGTAGTATTTTGTGCATTTTGTTCTGCTTGCATTTGTGTTACTGCTGATGATACTGCTTCTTGAACTTTTTGATTTACCATTGTTTGTACTTCTTCTTCTGACATTGCATTTTTCTTAGTACTTGTTGCATAAACTTGGCATGAAAAAACTCCTACAATTAAAATTACTCCTAAAAATACTGTTAAAACTTTTCTTTTCATTTTCTTTTGTCTCCTCTTTTTATATTTTTTCTCTTAATGGTTTGTATTCTTTGCCATCACCTGTATAAAATCTACTAAATAATTCATAATATTCTAGTCTTAGAACTTGAATACCTACAATTAGTCCTTCTAGTACTATTACAAGTACATTCCCAAATATTGTAACTGCAATACTTCCAGTTCCTGTAAACATATCTGCTAATATATATATTGCCATACATAAACCAACATGATTTATTGCAAATGCTGCAATTCTTACAAATGATATTGTATTACTTGCAAAAGATAATAGAATTTCTACAACATGAAATACTTTTTCAAACAACGAACTTTTTTCTTCTGAATTTTCTTTAAATACTTTTTCTGTTATTGTGTCTTTAAACATAATCGCAAGTAGTGGTATCACTATAAAAGTACTTAAAACACCTAAAGATACAATCATTTTTCCTTTAACTATAAAATATACTCCTGCTGTTAAAACAGATATATAAAATATAAGTCCTGCTACACCGTTTGTATCAAAAAAGATTTTTTTCTTATCTTTATTTTTAATTCCATTTCTTATATTTAAAAGCATCGCCAATAAAATTAAAATTACTCCAATTGCAATTCCATAAATAAGCATTGTTTGTATATTCTCCATTGGTCTTATAAAAATTGCTCGAATAATATGTTCATTTCCAAAAATACTTCCATAAAGAATTCCGAATACAATTGATGCGACTCCTCCAGCTTCAAAAACTGGTCCCATTGATATCTTTTTCTTTGCCATAATTAATCCAATTAAGAATATAACAAATCCATGTCCTACATCTCCAAACATGAATCCAAATAGCAAAAATGCTGTTATAGCAACAAATGTTGTAGGATCTAATTCAGTATAGCTAGGCAATCCATACATTTTTACTAATGTTTCAAATGGTCTTACGATTCTA
This sequence comes from uncultured Clostridia bacterium, assembly GCA_948517135.1. Taxonomy (GTDB): domain Bacteria; phylum Bacillota; class Clostridia; order TANB77; family CAG-508; genus Scatovivens. The sequence continues at coordinate 2,097 of CAORJJ010000123.1, forward strand.
TTATTATTTAGTTTTGTTGGTGGAATACTTGCAACTTCATCATGATTTTTTATTACATACTTTATATCTTTTTCTTTTGATAGTTTAGGTAAAACTTTTGTTAGTTCTTTTGCTGGTATCCAACCAATTATATAAAATAAACCATTTTCATCATATGCCATAAATTTTTTTACATTATTTATTTTTATATATAAATTTATTTGAGCATATAATTCAACTAATTCTTCTGCATCTCTATCTACAAGTCTAATTAATTCATCTTCCTTATTTTCAATTTCAAAGTTCAGTTCTTGGATTTTATTCTCACATTCAATCCAAATATCTTTTGGTTTTCTATCTAGTTCAACTGGCAAATTAAATCTTTCAAATTTGAAAACATTTAAGTAGCTATCTACCTTAGCACTATTTTCTTTTGTAGCAAAACACATAACCCAAATGTATCTTGACTTTTCATCATCAGAAGCTTTTACTAAAAAAGCATTTAGATCTTTTATACTGTTTTCAAGTTTCCCATAATTTTCTCGTAATATTTTCCCATACCTAAATCTTATATATTCCAAATTATATAATTTATTTAGATCAATATCTAAATCTTTTGTATTATTATATAATTCAGCTTTTTTTCTATATTCTTCTAACGATTTTTTCTTATCACTTATTCCGTTTTCTAGATTATCTAGGCTATTTTTTATATCTGTTATAACTCTATCTATATAATCTAAATTCTTTTCTATTTTTTCACTTTCAATATTTACATTATATCTAATTTTATATTTATCTAGTAAAGCTTTACATTTCTTTAATAAATCTTTTGCAGTAGAATCATATTCAAAATTAGCTAATTTCCAGCTTTTTTCATATACCTTAACTGCATCTTCTGTTTGAATTCCACTATCTAATAAGTATTCTGCAACAAATTCATCAATGTTTTCTTCTTTTCCTGTTATGCTAAGAAGTTTCATTTTTTCAACAGCCAATTTTCTTTCGCCTCCTAAATAATAATTTTCTTTTGTATTTCATTTCTATCTATTTTGTATCTTATTCCTTCTATAATATTTATCATATTTTTTATTTCAACATCTGTAAGATTTATAATTGCAAAAACAGTACTAATATCAAATAATTTGGTTCTAAAAATTTTTCTATTTATATTATATAAATACTTATTTTTTTCATATTCAATCTCATTTTCGTCTAGAAAAACATTTTTATAAACAGTATTTTCTAATACTGTTTTTATTTCATTAAAATCTATACAATTTAATAATTCTTTTTGCAATTTTTTACTAATCTTATAATTAATAGGTATCAAAATTTCTTTAGTTTCTTCTGGTGAATATCCAAAATATTTTTTTGCTCTATAAATCCAAATAACATTTAATAAATCAATTTCTGTTCCTATTAAAAATAGTAAATTTCTATTTACTTTTTTGGCTAATTTGTATATTTTCTCAAAATAATATTTATCAAGTTTTACTTCAATTTCATCTAATGGGACATTTTCTATTACTTCTTCATATTCTGAAAATACTTTATAATAATCTTCACTTTTTATTAATTCTAAAAATTCTGTTTCTTCTGTAATTTGATTAATTCCATTTATATTTTTAAATATTTTTGTAGTCCAATTATC
>CAORJJ010000124.1 GCA_948517135.1 uncultured Clostridia bacterium
TATTTCTTCTTTGCAAGTTTCACCATTTTTTATATCTGGAAAACATAAAAACATATCATCTGAAGGTTTCAAATTTTTCAATCTTTTTTCATGAAATTTCATATCTCCTCCAGAAAAAATTTCTTTTATCATATATTCAAAAAGATCTATATGAACTTGAAAAATATCTCCATCATTTTTTTCTAAATTTTCAATAGCAAATTTTTCAATGTTTTCGAAGTCTTTTTTTAAAATAAAATTTAATAAATCATATTTAGATTCAAAATATTGATAAAAACTTCCTCTTGCAATTCCTGCATCTTCTACTATATTTTTTATTGAAACTTCATCTGGAGAAACTCTAGCATATTCTTTTTTTGCTGACTCTATAATTCTTTGTTTCTTTTCTTCTGATAGCTTAAAAAAAGTTTCTGTTGGCATCTTTTCACCCCCAAAATATTATATTTGTATATTATAAAACGCATAAAATGACACCGTGTCATTATTATATGTGACACAGTGTCATTTGTCAAGTTAATGTTACATTTTATTATAAAACTGGTGTATTTGTTCCATCACCTGGATTTTGTGATTCATTTCCTTCTGAACTACTACCATCCCCTTCACTTTCACCAGGATTTGGATTAGGATCTGGTTTTGTTTGTTCTAACTTTGGTATTGAATTTGTTTGTGTTTTTCCACATCCAGTACATGTTCTTTCTTTTACACCTTCTGCTGTTTCTGTTGCTGGTGTTTTTATAATCCACTCACCATAAATATGTTGTCCTGTTGCAGATATTTGTTGTGTTTGTGTATCTCCACATGAACATTTCATTACTCTACTTCCAGCTTTTCCACATGTTGCATCTACTCTTGAAATCTCCAATGTATATTCATGCTTATTATGTGGCGGTTTGTTAACATTATTATCTGGAGTCTTATTTTCTGTTTTTGGAGGTGTATAATTTGAATCTTTTGCATTACATCCATGTCTTGTACATGTTCCATTTTTAAAATTATGACCCAATGCTTTTGATGATTCTGAATATTCACGTCCACATTTTGCACATCTATATGAAACTGTTCCGCTTTTTTCACATGTTGCAGTATTTTCAGTAATTCCATATTTATGATCACAACTTTCTTTTACATCATTATCTTTAGTTGTATTTTTATTAGTAGTATTTGTATTCTTTTTTGTTGGCTTTGTTTCATAGTCATCATCAATAGTTACTTCATTTGCCACCCAATTTCCATCTGGTTTTACACCTTTTATATCTTTAGCATATTTATAGTGTGATTCTAATGTTTTATCATCAAGTTCTAAATATACCATAAGTTCATTAACCAATTGTCTTGTTTGTTTGAAATTTGTTTTATAAAACCATAAATTGTTTATCATAGCAGATTGACCTGGAAGCATTTCTGTTCTTAAATCTGATGTTTTAAATTTTAAAGCATGTGGAACATAATCTAATACAGTATATCCACTCATATTTGTTTGTAAATTAGTATATACTGTTGATGCCATATCTTTTAAATTACCAACATTTTGAAGAGAAACTTTTTGATCCATAACAGCTTTTATAAAATCTCTTTGTGTTCTCATTCTTCCATAATCATTATCTCCATAAGAAGATGGATAAGATGAACCATCATTATTGTGTCTAAATCTTAATAATTGTTCTATTTGATCTGGTTCTAATGTTTGTTTTCCTTTTTTCAAATGTATATGCAAATCTTGTGTTGGATCATCATAATCCATATTTATTGGAACATCAAACTCTACACTTCCTATTGTTTCAAATATACTTGTAAGTGATATATTTCTTACTATTACATAATAATCAATTGTAACTCCAGTTATTAGTTGAACTTTTTCAACTGTTTTATCTGCACTTGTTTGAATTTGAGCATTTATTTTATCATATCCTCCTGCTGTTGCCTCACTTTTTCCAACAAACGTATCTCTAGGTACTGATAGCATAATTGCTTTTTGAGATTTTGGATTATAACCACATAACATAATTGTATCTGTTAGCTGTGATGAAATATCTTCACTAACTCCAAGCACTAAAACAAATATTGGATCTTGATCTCCAACTATGTCTGTTGCCATATTTAAAACAGCATCTTTAACATTTCCGCCTGCTTTAAAAATATATACACCAAAAACAATTCCTATGGTAGCTATAATTGTAGCCACTACACCTAAAGAAATTAATATTTTTTGCCTTCTTGTAAACTTTTTCTTTGATTTTCCTTTTTTATTTTTTTTACCTTTTTTATTATTACCAATTCTTGCTTGTTTTCTTCCTGATTTTTGTACATCTTCATTACTATTTATTTCTATAACGATTTCGTCATCATTATTTTCTATATTATCTTCTTTCAAAACTCTTTACCTCTGTATAATTTTTAATCTAGAATATTATCTAGTTCTTTCTTTATTTCTTCTTTTTCAAGATTTTGTCCAATAAATACAAGTTTAATTATTCTATCGCCAACTTCAGAATCCCAATTTTTTAGTATTTCTGGATTATTTTTTATAATATCATTTTTTTCATTTTCTGGTGCAGATGCAATCCATAATCCTGCTTCTCCCATCTGAAATTGATTTCCTGCTTGTTCAAATACATATGACATATCTTGTTCATCTGAGAACCAAATTATACCTTTACATCTTATAATATTTTTTCTCCATTTCATATTAACATATTGTTCAAATTTGTCTCTATTTAATGGTTTTCTTCTAGTATATACAAATGTCCCTATCCCATATTCTTCTGCTTCACCTTCATCATGATGATGGTGGTGATGGTGATGATGACCATGTCCATGGTCTTTTTCTTCATGTTCATGATGGTGATGATGTTCTTCTTGATCTTCCTCATCTTCTTCATTATCATCTCTTTCTAATTCTTGAACCCATGCTGGAGATGAGGCTGCTTTTTCAAAATCAAAATTATTTGTATCTATAATTTCTTTAACATCTACTTTTGCATAATTTGTTTCAATAATTTTTGCAACTGGTTGAAGTGCTTTTATAACAGCTTTTACTTTGTTTAATTCTTCTTTAGATACTGCATCTACTTTATTTAAAATTATTGTATTACAAAATTCTATTTGTTGTATTAGTAAATTTTCAATATCTTCTTCATCTATATGTTCTTGTACTAATTTTTCACCTGCTCCAAACTCATAAACAAGTCTTGCACTATCAACAACTGTTACAACATTATCTAATCTACAAATTTTTGGAAGACCATATTGTTCTGTTTGTTCTGAAAGAACTGTAATTGTTTGAGCAATTGGCATTGGCTCACATATACCACTTGCCTCTATTAAAATATAATCAAATTTTCCTGTTTTAATTATATCTACTATTTGTTGCATTAAATCTACTTTTAAAGTACAACAAATACATCCATTACTTAATGGAACAAGATTGCTATCTTGTTCATTAACAATTCCTCCTTTTTGTATTAATTCAGCATCTATATTTACTTCTCCAATATCATTTACTATTACTGCAACTTTATAGCCTTCTTGATTATTTAAAATATGATTAATTAAAGTTGTTTTTCCAGCACCTAAGTATCCTGTTAAAACTGTAATTGGTACTATTTTGTTCATATTATCCTCCTATATGTTTAAATATTATATATATAAATTGTATAC
>CAORJJ010000125.1 GCA_948517135.1 uncultured Clostridia bacterium
ATTGAATTTTTTATACGAAAAAGACGACTATTTAAAAGCCGTCTTTTTACAAATATATTTTAATTTGGGGATTTTACTAAATAATTTTCATTATTTTCTAAATAAAAAGAATCATCGCATCTCTCCTCTCTCTTTGGTATAAGAACATTTTATACGATAATTCTTAAATTTAACTTAAAAATTAATTAAAAAATTATTAATTTTTATATAAATTTCTTAAAATTTCAATTTCTTTTTGATAACCTTCCAATTCGTTGGGAGTTTCTAAGAAAAATGGTATATTGCAAAGTTTTGGATGATTAATAATTCTCTCAAAGCTTTTTATTCCAATTGTTCCTTCTCCTATCTTTTCATGTCTATCTTTATGAGCCCCTATTGGATTTTTACTATCATTTATATGAATTGCTTTTAGTTTGTCAAGTCCTATAATTTTATCAAATTCTTCTAAAACTCCATCTAAATTATTTATAATGTCATATCCAGCATCATTAACATGGCATGTATCTAAACAAACACCTATTTTATCTTTTAATTTAACACCATCTATTATTTGTTTTAATTCTTCAAAATTTCTTCCTATCTCTGAGCCTTTTCCAGCCATAGTTTCTAATAGTACAATTGTTGTTTGTTCTTCTGTTATTACTTCATTTAAAATTTCTATTATATATTTAATACCAATCTCTTTCCCTTGCCCAACATGACTTCCTGGATGAAAATTATACAAATTATTTGGTGTATATTCCATTCTTTTTAAATCATCTGCCATCGTTTCTTTTGCAAACTTTCTTATATTTTCATCTTTTGAAGCACAATTTAATGTATATGGTGCATGTGCAAGAATTACTTCAATTCCATATTCTTTTGCTTTTTCATGGAATTTTTTTATATCATCTTCATTTATGTCTTTGGCTTTTCCACCTCTTGGATTTCTTGTAAAAAATTGAAAAGTATTTGCACCTATTTTATGGCTTACTTCTGCCATATCTGCATATCCTTTAGAGGCTGATAAATGACATCCTATTTTAAACATCTTCATTAACTTCCTTTCTAATTTTTGCTCTTTTATATGTTTTCTTTGGTGGCATATCTTTATATAGATCTATTATTATTTGTAAATCATTTGCAAATTCTTTAATCATAACAATTTTGATACTATTATGTTTGCCTTTGCAGTGTAATTCTAATTCACTTTTTAATGAGGTAATAAATGGTAATTCTGATTCAAGTTCTTTCTTATATTTTTTTGCTCTATCAATAAGCATTTCTTTTATTTTCATTATATCTTCGTTACTTGCACAAGTAATTCTTTGAATCATTTTATAAGTATCATAATATTTAAGCAATGGCTTTCCCATATATTCTTCTGTAAATTTCTCATAAAAAGTTTCCATTTTCATAGGAATACACTTGAATATTTCTTCTGCTTTATTTTGGTACATTTTTACACGTAAGTTTCTATTTATTTCATGGAAATGATTTAGAACTTCAGTCATATCTTCACCTACATCTATTCCAATTCTTGAAAGCTCTTCATCTATATTACTACAATATTCTGATTTATCTTCTACTAAATTCATTCCACCAATAAAAATATTTTTTATTGTTTGCATATCATATGAAATTAATTTTCTTCTTGAAAAATAACTAAAATATGCAAATAGCTTAACAATATCTATTAATTGCAAATCACCTTTTCTAACATTAGTAACTACTTCTTCAATAACAAATGGAAATTGATCATCTGCAATTTTCCAATATTCTTCTGTAAGCAATCTTTTATATCCTGGTAATTTTTCTGTATCAATTGTTTGAATTATCATTTCCATATCATTTTTAAAAATCTTCATATCAAAAATTCTTGTTCTAACATATACTTCAATAAATTTGAAAAATCTGTATTCAGATTTAAAATTAAAATAATAATTACTATCAAACTCTTTTATATAAAATTGTCTATTATCCATTAAAACTCTTGAAGATACTAATATTGATTTATACTCTTCATTTGTATTAATATTGATAAACTTATCTTTGGTTATTTTTCCAGCCTTAATTTCAAAAGAAACAGCTATTGTAAAAATAAGCATTGTTTGTAATACTCTTATATTTGTATTAGGATAGAATTTATTCACTGTTTCAAAAATTTTTCGAAAATCATTTAAAGCATGTTTTAAAATTCTAAGGTTTCTTGTTCCTGATTTTATAAATGTATTTGTAATTAAGTTTGTATGTTCTCTTAAAAATCTAATTAATTCTGTATTTCCTTCATATCTCATTAAAAGACCATTTATTATGTAATTAAATTTTGGTGCATATTCAAATGTTTCACCAATTAATTTTTCTTTTATTCTTTCATAGTCATTTGCTTTATCAAATACATACTCTATTTTTTCACCAATTTTCTCAACCATTGGTTTATCAGTTGCAAGTAAACTCCCCTCTTTATCTAAAAGATATGTTGCAATAAATGTTTTCATTTCTAAATTAGAACTTTTTAGTTTTGTAGCAAGTTCTTTTTCATTACATATAATAATTGTTTTTATATGATCATGTTCAACAAAGTTATTTATATATCCTAAAATATCTATAACATCAACATTTGCTCTTTCTAAATCATCAAAGCATAATACTTTATCATCTGTTGCAAAAAACTTTCCATAATCTATTTTTCCATCTTTTTGAGAAGCTCCAAAAAAATGTGCCATGTCAAGACCTGTTTTAGCATATTCTGGTATAGATGTTCTATCATGTGATTCCATATACTTCTTCATATTCTTGTCCATTAATTGTGTAGTTTCAATATATATCTTTTTACTTATTTCTTCTAAATTTGAAATGCCATATAAAGACATATATATTGTTGTATATTTCTTTCCATTAAATGTTAATGAATCAATTTTATTTCTTATTTTATTATTCCAAAAATAAGTTTTTCCACTTCCCCATTCACCATTTATCATTATTGCATAATCAGTATAATCCGCTCTTACATAATCTAAGATGCTTTCTACTAAATCTTCCATCTATTCCTCCATTTACTAATCTTTTGCAAGTATCAAAACAAAAATCCTTCGTGCACCAGCTTCTTTTAGTTTTTTTGATATTTCATTTATTGTTGCTCCAGTTGTATATATATCATCAAACAAAATTATATTTTTATTTTTTATATTTTGCTTTACAACATATACATCTTTTATATTATTTTCTCGCTCTTCTTTTTTTAATGTGCTTTGTGTTTTTGTACTTTTTAACTTTTGTACAATTTCGTCACCTGATAATATATTACTTGATTTTGAAATTATATTTGTTATTAATTGAGTTTGATTATATCCTCTTTTAGACTTTTTTATTTTGTCCATTGGAACTGGAATTATTATATCATAACTTTTTAAAATTTCATTAAGTTTTTTATTATTTAATATTTCATAGGCAAAAAAGCTTGACAAATATGCTTTTTCAAAAAATTTATACTGCAATATATATTTCCTTATTATATTTTTATAATCAAAACAATACATCATTTTCTCCCAATATATCTTTTGATTATCTATTAAATAATACTTCTGCTTTAAATTTATATTTTCAATTCCTATTTTATCTTTAATTA
>CAORJJ010000126.1 GCA_948517135.1 uncultured Clostridia bacterium
GTTCTGGTAAAACTTTCACAATGGCAAATATAATTGAAAGAACACAAAAACCAACTTTAGTTTTAGCACATAATAAAACTTTGGCTGGACAACTTTATTCCGAATTCAAAGAGTTTTTTCCAGAAAATAGAGTTGAGTATTTTGTATCTTATAATAATTAATGGCAGAAATGGCGTTATTTAGATACTTTTTGTCCTCTTTAGTTCCATTTTGTTTGGCAAAAAAATGATTAAATAGAACTAAAAAAACTAATTAAAATTGAATAAACTAAAAAGAGTTTGTGACCAAATTCGTGTAATAGATTCATATGATCAAGGAGATATAAAATTAGAAAGGTAACCAAAAATGAAAGATAAAAAAGTTAAAAATAAATTAGAACAAATTGATTACGAAAAAAATAAAGAATTAGAAGTTTTAGATTGTACTAAGGAACTTGAAGAAGTTATAAAAGAATTGCTACCAAAAGAATAAATATAGTATTTAAAAGAAGTCGATGTAAAAAACGGCTCTTTTTTTATTTTTTGGAAAATTTTTCAGTAAGTCATTGAAAAATAATGCTATTATATGTATAATATAAATGTGGAAGTATGATTATTATTTTAGAGAGGAGTGGTGCAGAATACTATATCATATTCAAAGTACATAAGATGAATAAGATTTAATAGTATAAAGGAGGATTTCTTATGAAAAAATTAATAAAATTAATTCCAGAAATAAAGAGCTGGATTGTGGATTTACCTGGGACATATATTGAATTACAAAAATATCTTCGAAGATCAACTTTTAAAAGATTTAAAGAGTATCTTGAAACTAATGATATACATAGGTTTATAATGTTTCCTAGAATTTGTAATGCTGTATTTGAAGATAAAGATAAGAATAATCTAAATATAGAACTTTTAGAATGTAAATGTATTTATGATTTTAGAAAAGTTACAAAACGACAAATAAGTAATGATTATGCTAAATATAAAGGAACAATTATTTATGATATTAGAGCCAAAAGCAAGAGTGTTCCACAGTTTTTTAAATACTGTGTAGGAAATATAACTAAATTGGAAAACCCTATATTTGAGTCTAGGACTAGTAAACAATCTGAATATAAGCCTATTGGTCATATAGAAGATAAAGCATCTAATAGTTCTTTGGGAAGTTTAGATATACTTAAATGGCAATTAAAAGAAAAAAAAGAAAAAATTGAAGATGCAACATTTTACATTGGTTTTAAGATGGAATTTGATGAAAAAAATAATGGAACATCAGATACATTATTGTTATATCCTACTCAATTTGGAAAGAAAATAAAAAAAGTATCTTACAATATTGAATTTAAAGGAGATAAAGTAAAATTAAAATCAGTTGTTGTAAAAAAAGTAATTAAGGATAAAGGAAAATTTGATATTGTTGATGCTAAAGCAACAGTAAACCAAGAAAAAAATAATGCTTATGTGGATTTTGAAATCAATAAAACAAATTTTTGCGAAGCCTATTTTATTGAATTAAGATGGGAATATAAAATATAATTAGTTACCTAACTAAAATTAAATATAATAAAGGGGTGATTAATATGTAACATTAAAATTACTAAAGACAAATAACTAAATAAGTTTTTGGTCTATTTAGTTAAAATATTATGGAGAGAAAAGAGAACATTGAATATGAAAAAATTGAATATGAATGTGTTGTCATTATTTAGTGACAAGTAAGAAGAAGTTGAAATTTGGTAAGTCAGCTTCTTTTTTTATGCTCAAAATATTTTTATACATAGCTATATCTAAAAGATATGGCTTATTTTGTTAGAAAGGAGGTTTTTATATGTCAAAGTGTAAAGTCATAGCCATTGCTAATCAAAAAGGACGGAGTTGGAAAAACAACTACAACATTAAATTTAGGTGTGGGACTTGCAAGAAATAATAAAAAAGTATTATTAATTGATGCAGATCCACAAGGAGATTTAACAACATCATTAGCTTGGACAAATCCAGATGAACTAGAAAGTACATTATCAAGTATAATGAGTAAAATTATTAAAGAAGATAAAATAGAAAATAATGAACATATACTAGAAAGTGAAATATTTTTATCAGAAACTATTTTAAAAATTAAACTTAAAGTTGATGAAAATTTTGATAGTAATATTACATTTTATAATAAACCAACATTAGAAAATGAATTGAAAGATACATACACATGTAATTCATGGTATAACAAAAATATAGAAAATTACTCTATACATGAACTCGAATTTGATATTAGCAAATTTAATGAAAATATTGATTGTTTATATTTGAAATTCAAAATAAATAAAAAAACAGAGCTGAATGTAAAATTAAATATAGAAAAATAATCAAAAAGCATGGTCTATACAGAACCATGCTTTTTTTGTAGGAAAATGATTTTTTGAAATTAGAAAGATATTATTTGCATACGAATTTTCAGCGTTCTTACAGAACCAGAGGCTAACAAATATTGAAAGTAATATGAAGAACCAGAAGAAATAGGTATTTCTCTGTTATATTGACCTCCATCAGCATTAAATTGATACTCGCATATCATAGAGCCGTTCGAATTATACAAACGAACAGCTAATATGCTGTTTACTGCATTACCATTAGCATTGGTAATTGTAATTGCATATCTTAAAGTATTTCCATAGTAAGTCCGTGTACTTCCAGTATATGAATTTGTTATCCAAAAAGTATCATCAATATTTAATGGCATAATTCCAAATTCATTTTTGTTTATTGTTTCAGGAACGGTTTCAAATTCTGCAGTCACAGTAGAAACAGAAGAGTAATTTGCTTCTGCTGCAAATGCTGTTGTGGTTGTAAAACAAATGAACATAAGAACTGCCAACATCAAGGAACTCAAACGTTTAAATGCCTTCATAAAATGTCCTCCTTTTATTACGATTGATATTATAGTGACTAAATCATTTTCCTACATTTTCAATTAATTAAAAAATATCTCAAATTAATTGAATTCTAATATTATATGAAATACAACAGTCGCTATTTTAACACAAATAGATTATAAAAACAGCAAAAGGTATCTAAAGGTAACTTTTAATTTTTATATATTTTATTTAAAACAGATTCTATTACTATTTTTACTCCAGTTTTAGGAAGACTACAAGTACCAAAATATGCTTTCAGTTTATTTTCATCAGTATCAGCAAACATTATATTTGTTGCTCTTCTAATAGCTCCTTTTACAGTATTAGCAGATTTATGATATATTTTACCTGCTATTGGATATGTATCTTTAATATACTTTTCATCAAAAGAATTATATTCATTATAAAAATAATATATACATTCAACTAGGAGTTTACTTCCAATATATCCCATATTATATCCAATAAATTTTAATTCTTCTCTAATTTTATCTCTTATTAAATTTTCTTCAGTACATATACTTTCATTATCACAAAGATGAATAAATCTTTCTAATGTTTCAAATAGTATTTCATGACTAATAAAAATAATTTTTTCATTTGAAATGTTAGAAGCTTTTTCTGTTTTTCTATTTATGACAATTATATATTTTACAATTTTATCTATTTTAGCAAATTCTAATATATTAAATGTTTTAAAAATATTATAT
>CAORJJ010000127.1 GCA_948517135.1 uncultured Clostridia bacterium
TATTAATATAATAAAAGATACTAATGGGAATTTAGAAAATAAAGGAATTGAGAAAAAAGATGGAAAAGAGTATACTAAAATTTTATTAAATACAAAAGATACACAAATGTATTTTTATATAGATAAAACTCAGAGATTAATAGATAGAATAGAGTATTATAATAAAATTGGAAATGAGTATGAATATTGTGGCTCAGATATATTTACATATTCTTATAATACAGTCACAGATGATAATATATTAAACTTTAATATAGATAATTATACAGAATATGAAATTATAGGAATGAACTAAATAAAACAGTACTTTGATGAAAAAGGGAAAAGCAGATGGTAATACATCTGCTTTTTAGTGATTAAATATGTTAGCGATTATGTAAGTGGCTAACAAAATTATTATAACACACATTCAGACATTTTTTCAAAAAGGTAAAAAAAGGATAAATTTATTTTTGGTAAAATAATATATATATAGTTATTTAATTGAAAGGTAAGAAAAGGTAAAATTAGAAATATTGACGCTTATAGTATATGAAAATATAATTATAGTGAGGTATTAGAGAAATAATGGAAGAACTTATAAATAAGGTTATTAATGGAAATAGTAATGCATATAAAGAACTGATTAGTATGGTAGAAAGAGAACTTTATTATATTGCGAAAATTAGACTTCACAATGATGAAGATGCAAATGATGCAGTAAGTCAGTGTATTTATAAAGCTTATATTAATTTAAAGAATTTAAACGAAAAGGAAAAATTTAAATCTTGGATAAGAGGAATACTTATAAATGAATGTAATGCAATACATAACAAAAATAAGAAATCTATTAGATTAATGGAAAAGGTAAAAATGAGTAATATAATAAAATTTCATGAAAATAGTATTAATAATGTTAATGATGAATTAGATTTTAATGTTCTTATATCCAAATTAAAAGAGAAAGAGCAAATTGCATTAACTTTGTATTATAAATATGGTTGTAATACAACTGATATTGGAAAAATACTAAAAGAAAATCCAAGTACAATAAAAAGTAGAATAAATAGAGCTGAGAGCAAATTGAGAGAAATGTTAAAGGAGGGAGAAAATAATGAATCAAATGTATAATAGTAATAATGATATAAGTATTAGATTACAAGAATATTTTAAAAATGATTTTAATGATGAAATCCCTTTTAGCACAAAAAAAGCAATTGAAAATACATATTTAAAGATAGAGATACTAAATAAAATACGAAATATTAAACGTATAGCTGCAATAATAATTTGTGCTATAACAGTAACATCAGGAGTAGTATTTGCAGATAATATTGTAAAATATATTAGTTCAATATTTACAAGTACAACAGAATCAATAGATATTGCAACTCAAAATGGATATGTTCAAAATGTAAATATGGATTTTGTTTATGATAAAGATATAGGGATAAAAGTTGATAATGTAATTATGGATGAATCAAAATTAGATATATCATATTTATATAAAGTAAATGATGATGTAGATAAATTTGAACTTTATGAATATACCATAAAAGACAATGATAATTACATTTGGTATAGATTTAATTATGAAAATTACATATATGAGAATCCACCAATAATAACTGGTATGCATAATAGTACAAATCCAATAAGGCTAGAAAACAATATTATAAAAGAATCAATTTTGTATTCTTCAAATGAATTTCCAAAATGTAAAAAATTATTTATAGAAGTTGATAAAATTAGATTAAATAATCAAGATATTGTAGAAGGAAATTGGAAAATTGAAGTAAATTTGGATGATAAATTTAATGAAAGAGAAAAAATAATTTATGAACCAAGTTATAATGAGCATATAATTAATAGTGAAATATATTTGACAGAAACAACTTTGAAGGTTTCACTAGAACTTGATGAATTATATGATGATTTTATTATATCTAATCCACCTTTTTTAGAAAATAACTTGAAAAAACAGTATAGTTCACAATTGTACAATAGAGAAAACTTAGAAAAAACGTCAATATTTAATTTTGAATTTGAAATTAGTAAATATGATGAAAATATAGATACTTTTTATTTAACAATTCCAATAAATGAAGAGGTAATTATACGAATAGAATTAAATAAGAAATAATATAAAAAGCTGGGATAAATACACCAGCTTTTTTATAGGAAAATGAATTAAAATATTTTTATTCTATAGTTATAATCATATGTACCATTAATGTTCTCATATCTCCATAAGCTAATGCATATTTGAAATAATATGCAGAACCATAAGAAATGTCATATCTGCATACATTCGTTTTTCCATCAGCCCAAAATTGTTGTTCTCTAATTTGAGTATGAGACGAATTGTATAATTGTACAGAAAGAATGTTACTAGCAGGATTACCATTAGTATCAGTTATAGTTATATGGTATTGGATTGCATTTCCATAATATGTCCGTGTGCCTCCAGTATGTATTCCAGTTACATTGAAAATATGGTCTGCCAAGACATTTGTAGCAACAGCAACTTCTCCATTTTTACTCATCATCTCAGGAGTAATTTCGAACTCCATAACAGTGCTAGAGTCAGAGATTGCATTGGTTTCTGCGGCAAATGCGGTTGTGTTTACCGAACAAATCAGCATGATTGCAACCAGCATCAAAGTACTAAAGCGTTTAAATGTTTTCATAATAAGTCCTCCTTTGTAAAACAACAAGTACTAAAGCTACAAATTCATTTTCCTACATATATAACCAATTGTATAAATAAATTATTCCTTTCATACAATTAGTTAATATCGTTCTATATAAGCAACAATATGTCCGATATTTTAACACAAAGCATAGTAGGTGGATTAAAAAGGTAAAAAAAGGTAAAAAATTGATGCTTTTTAACTTTTTTTATCTTTTTGCGTCGTTTTTTGTCTGAAATGTTATCTATTTAATTAAAGGATAAAATGAAGGAAAGATTTTATGATGATAAATACTATGTTAATTGAGAAAAATATAAATTATGGAAAAAAATTAATAAGCAGTTTAGCATTAAAAAATGATAATTTCAGATTATGTGGAATAGTAAATAATAAAAAAGAAATGTTATTTTTGATGGAAAATATTGAAGTTGATATTATAATTATTGATATGCCAATTGATGAGTGTAGTTTAATAATGCAACTTTTAGAAGAAAAGAAAAAACAATCTTCTGTAATTTTGATGTTAGATAAAAATGTTGAAATTAGTAATTCATATATAGATTTTTTTATGAATAATAAAAAATTAGATTATAATATAAAAACAGAAGATGTTTATAATGATGCTGACAAAATAAATTCTATAATTAGTAATAAATTAAATATATATAATGAAACTATAAATAAAAGAAAAAATGAGAAAGATGTGAGAGATAAAATTAATAATGAACTTTCATATTTAGGATATAATTTAAAACATTATGGAAGCAAATATATTGCTGAAACAATTTTTATTTTATATATTGCTAGAGATTATTG
>CAORJJ010000128.1 GCA_948517135.1 uncultured Clostridia bacterium
AATTATATTTATTCATTAATTAAATGTAAAGCTTTTTATATGTTCATTTTAAGAAAAAATTAATATTTATTTAAATATTCCTTAAGAAGTTTTATATACAATTTATTTATAAGGAGTTTTTATGAGAAAGCAAAAGAAAAGAAAATCAAAATTAAAAATTATATTAATAATTGTATTTTTATTACTTACCTTAAATTGTATACGCAATAATAGAAAAAGTATAGAAATATTTTTTAATAATATTTCTAATTCTTCTGTTTATAAAGTAGTAAAGCAAGATTTAAACAATAATTATTCTGGAGTTGGTCAAAAAAAAGTTTCTGATAAAGATGGTTATTTTACAACATTTACAACTACTGATAATAAAAAATTTATTGAATACAAACAAAATGGAAATAGTCCTTGGTGTAATAATTCATATTGGGGTGGTACTATGGAAGAAAATGGATGTGGAATCACTTCAATGGCAATCATTTTAAGCGGTTATGACAAAGCTTATACACCTGAATATCTTAGAAAAAAATATTATCCTAAATTAAATTATGATACTCTTTCAAAAGAATTAGAAAATACATTTGAAATTGAAAATTCTGATTTTTATTATGATAGTATACATTGTTCAGAAAAAAGCATATCTGAACACTTAAAAACTGGTAGACCTATTCTTGTTTGTGTTTGGGATAATGGACTAAAAAACAGATGGACAGAAAAGTCACATTATATTGTTTTACTAGCAACTGATGGAAATGGAATGGTTTATGTTTCAAACCCTAATGGTGGAAAAAATGATAGTAAAAGTTCTGGATGGTATGATTTTGATGAAATTATACCTTATATTGCAAAAGCAATGTATATAGAAAGTTAAAGATATAAATTTTCTAATACAAATTTTATAATTTTTTTTGGAGTTGGTTTTATATTATACACTATATATTTTTTTAAAATTTTCTCTTCACAGTCATAATACATTTTATCAGTTGCATTTAATATATTATTTTTCACATTTTTTATAGTAGTTTGATACATTTTTGCCACAAGTGGATATATTTCTTTTTCTAAATTATATCCACTTACTTTTTCATTTATAATTAATATGTATATTGTTTCAATTAAATATTCTGTTCCAATATATGAAAAATTATAATGTATTTTTTCTAGTTCACTCATTATTCTATTTTTCAATTCTACATTTTTTACCATATCATTTATCCCCAACAATTATTTTATTATAACTATTATATACTAATTATTTTTATCTAATGTTACATCTATACTTTTTAAACCATTTAATAATTCTTCATCTTCAATAAATGTTGTGTCAATTTCTTCCAAAATGTATCTTATTACTTTCTCCTCTTCTTGTGTTACTTTATTCTCTTTTAATAAATCTATTGCTATTCCTAACATTTTTTTTGAACTATCTGGAACTTCATATTCTCCCTCTTTTTCTTTAATTTCTTTCTCTATATTATTAAATAAATTATTAGCATTCTCTTCTCCATAATATTTCCTTAATATGTCTTTAAATCTATTTGTATTATTTTCTAAATCTGGATTGCTATAATTATCTAGATCTTCTTTTAATGACTGTTCTTCTTTTTTTGACATTGTTCTTGAATTAGATTTTTTCAAATCTTCATTCTTCTCTTTCATTAAAGCCTCATGTTTTTCTTCTTTACTAATACTTTCATTTACTGGAATTGCTAATGATACTTTTGTTCCTTCTTCTAATTCATTCATATCTTCTGATGAATATATAATGGTTCTTCCTTCAGCATCTACTTGTCTTAATCTCATATTTGCAAATGTAATTATTGGAATCAATACAACAATTATTATTAATATAATTAACTTTATTTTCATATATATTTTCTCCTTTTATATTTACTTTATATCATATACTATTTGTAATATCAATTCTATACATTTGGGCTTTTTAGGCTTTTCCAAAAAGAAATAGCACTAAATTACTTTAGCGCTATTTCTCTATAAATATCTCCCCAATTATTAATTTCTTTAACAAATTTGTTCTCTTCTAGTTTCTTCAAATTTGTATCTCTAAAATATAATGTTTTTATGCCATTATCAGATAGTTGCTTTACAATTCTCCAATCATCATCAATCATAACATCAATATTTTCTTTTTTGCATATTTCTAATTTATCTTCTACTTGCCAATAATACTTATCAAATTTTATATTGTTTTCTTCTAGTATACGAATTGCATCATCTTTCATCTCTTTTACATGTCCACCTCTTGCTGTAATTACAACTAATTCATGTCCTTGCTCTTTTAAAAATCTATATCCAGCTAAAAATCCAGACATTAAACCACTTTCTCTTGAAACTGTTAAAAAATATTTATCTATAAATCTTTTCTGCTCTTCTTTAGTCCAATTATATCTTCCTTGAAATTTTGGCTCTTCTCTATCAATTAGATTATTTCCTCTTAACTCTGTAATATCAAATATTTCTTCATATGTTCTAAATGTTGTTTCACTATCAAAAACAACTCCATCTAAATCAATTCCTATTTTCATAATGATATCCTTTCTATAAACAAAATAGCGTTTATACAAAATAAACGCTACTTAAAATTATCTATTATTTAATATTTGTTGCATTCTTTGATAAACTAAATTCACCCATGTACTTGATGCTGGACAAAATTTTGTTTTCATTCCTGCAAGTGTTGAACCATAATAAAAACGGCCACCTTGTGTTAAATAATTATCATGTAAACTTTTAGCAGCTTTTTCCATTCCATCTTCTACTGATGCAAATCTTATTAATCCATTATTTCCCATTAAGCTTATATAATTGTATGTATTTCTATGGTTTTGAGCTATATTCCATCCAGACTCTGCAGATATAAGTCCACAGAAAAATATTTCATTTAATTGGTATTTTTCACAAACATCATATATTAAACCTGCATTTTCTTCAAAGAAATTTGATGTATCTTGTTTTACTCCTGCTATTAATGTAATGAAATCTTCTCTAGACAAACCTGTTCTTACTGTTAAATCCATATCAACAGCAATTTGAACTTCTGATATTGGTGTTGTAATAACTTCAGGTTCTTCAACAATTTCTTCCTGTTCTTCTATTGGAAGTGTTTCAATTGAATGAAGTTCCTCTTGATCTCCTTCTGTTCTTGATATTTCCAAAGATCTTGAAGATACACTTGCTTGTATTACTCTAGATTCGATAATTTCAACAGGTTGTTGATTTACTTCTTCTGTAGCATTTTCATCTATTGGAGCTGTACTAATTTGCTCTTGTTTAGTTTCTGATAATTTATTTGATATAATATTAGCTAATATTACTACTGCTATAATTGTTATGATAATTAATAATAAAGTTGACACTTTTACTGATATTAATACTTTTCTATTATTTGATTCATTCATAAATATATTATTC
>CAORJJ010000129.1 GCA_948517135.1 uncultured Clostridia bacterium
ATTAAAAATTGATATTTATGTGAGTAATTTTTTCTATATTTTGAATAATATATTTTCTTCTTTCGAACTTTCTATTCAGAAAAAGATTATTCAAAATATAGCATATAATTAAAATTTACAACTTAAATAGTAATTTAAGTATTGTCAATTTAAGAAAAATATTATACAATATCCTCGAGAAATTATATACTACATATGAGGTGAAAAAATGCTAATAGAATCAGAAATAAAAGAATTAGCTAGCAAAAAAGAATATACTAAAGTATTTAATTACTTTCATGATGAGTATACAGGTATGCTAAGAGACTTTTTAGAAAGGCATGAAGTGGAAGTAAAAGAAAAGGACTGTTTAATAGATTACATAGTAAAAACTAGAGTGTTTATGCCAAAATATAATTCATATACAATTTCAATTTCTAATGCAATGTATAATGAAGATTTATCAGAAGAAACCAAATATGAAATGTTAATGAGTAGTTATAAAGAAGTATTCAAAGCATTTAAAACATAAAAGAAAGAGTGAATAATAGTGGACAAAATAGAGAAATATTTAGCATATAATGGAAAAGTGAGTTTAATATGTGCAAATACTAAAAATTTAGTAGAAGAAATTAGAAAAATTCATGATTTAACTCCAACAACTACTGCTGCAATGGGAAGATTTGCAACAGTGTGTGGTATGATGGGGCTAACAAGTATAAAAGAAAATGAAGATAGTATAACTGTTCAGTTAAAAGGGACAGGTCCTTGTGGTATTTTAGTTGCAGTTGTAAAGCGTGAAAATAATATTTCAAAAATAAAAACATATATGCAAAATCCGTTAGTAGAATTACCATTAAAGCCGAATGGTAAAATTGATGTTGGCGGAGCAGTAGGTAATACAGGATACTTAAATGTTATAAAACAAAGTGATATTACAGATTCAGAATACAATGGTTTAGTACCATTAGTTTCAGGAGAAATTGCTGAAGATTTTACAGAATATTTTGCGACTTCTGAACAAAAACCAACAGTACTTGCTTTAGGAGTTTTAGTAAATAAAGATGGAGTTCAAGAATCAGGCGGATATATGATAAATCTTATGCCAGATGCTACAGAAGAAGAAATTTCTAAAATTGAAGAAGCTTTGAATAAAGCACCAAGCATAAGCGAATTATTGTCTCAAGAGAAATCTTTGAATGAAATTGCTAAAATTGTTACAGGTGATGATAATATAATGCTATTAGAAGATAATTTAGAGATAAAATTTGACTGTGATTGTAGTAAACCAAAAATAGAAAAAGGATTAATTTCAATAGGAAAAGAAGAAATAAATGAGATAATAGAAGAAGATGGAAAAGCTGAAATTGTTTGTCAATTTTGTAATAAGAAATATGATTTCAGTAAAGAAGAATTAGAAGAGATACTTAAGAAAATATAATATTTTTATGAAAAGGTGAGAAACTAAAGATGAAGAAATTTGAAAATGTAGCTATGTATGAGGGAAATCCTAAGTGGGAAAATGCTATTTCTAGAAATGAAAAATTGTATGATCCAGTATATGGTGATGCACCAATGAGAACAGAATTTGATAGGGATTATACAAGAATAATAAATTGTAATGCATATAGAAGATTGAAACATAAAACTCAAGTATTTTTTGCACCCAAAAATGATCATATATGTACAAGAATTGAACATGTAAACTTAGTAGATTCAATAAGTAATACAATAGCCAATTTCTTAGGACTAAATTCGGAACTAACAAGTGCAATAGCTGTTACTCATGATATAGGACATAGTCCTTTTGGACATCAAGGAGAGAGTATATTATCAGAAATAGCTCAAAGAGAATATGGTGATAAATTTTGGCATGGTTCTAATGGGCTTCATTTAATAGATGATTTGGAACTATTAAGTGACCTTGCAGGAGTAAAAAGAAATTTGAACTTAACATATGCAGTAAGAGATGGAATACCAGGTCATTGTGGAAATCCAAATCCAAATGGTCAAAAACCAAGAGAAGAATTTGTAGATTTAAAGGAATTTACTTTTTCAAATAAATTTGCACCATATACTTGGGAAGCATGTGTTGTAAAAATAGCTGATAATATCTCTTATTTAGGTAGAGATTTAGAAGATGCAAAAGAAATGAAAATTATAACAGATAGAGATATAAACAATATAGATAAATCAATAGAAAATATTAGAGTTAATAATTCTAGTATTATAGGGTATTTAATTGGAGATTTGTGCAATAATAGTACTGTTGCTGAAGGACTAAGATTTTCAGAAGAAGCTTATAATACAATGGAAAAAATAAAAAAATTTAATAATGAAAAAATCTATCAAAATGAGAAAATTCAACCTACAAAAAGATATTTTAAAGTTGTTATGAATGAAATATTTTATGCTTTAAAAAATGCTTATAATGGGACTGCAACAGTAAAAAATATTAGGAAAATGAAAAGATACTATCCATATCTTTCAGAAGAATTTTCAAATTGGTTAGAAGTTTATTCAAATTCAATAGATAGAGCCAATAATAATCTATGTAATAAAATAATATATGATTTGAATGATATAAATAATTATTCAAGAGCAATAATAGATTATATGTCAGGAATGACAGACCAATATATTGTTAGAATTTATAATGAGATTGTAAGCTTTTAAAAGGAGGAATAGATATGACATATAAATATAGACCAGTTGGAGTATGTTCTAGAGAAATTACAATTGAAGTAGAAGGAGATATAATACAATCTGTAATGTTTTTTGGAGGATGTTCAGGAAATACTCAAGGAGTTGGGGCATTAATTTCAGGAATGAAAATTGATGAAGCAATTAAAAGATTAAAAGGAATTGATTGTGCAGGAAAAGGAACATCTTGCCCAGATCAGCTATCAAAAGCATTAGAAGAAATAAAAGAAAAAACAGCATAATAAAGTTTTCATATTAATTATTATTAAAAAGTTTAAATGTAATAACAAAAAATGATGTAAAGGAAAATGCCTATAATAGTTAGGGCATTTTCTTTTGTTTTTGTAACCTTTTTATTAATTTTATAGAATATATAAATGTAAATACTTAGTTAGGGTGGTAATATGATAGAAGAAAAAAAGATTGAAAAATATTTTTCTAAAAATGAATTAAATATGCAATATATGATAGATGATTATTATAACTATATAAGAACAATTATTAAAAATTTTAAAAGTATAAATATAGAAGATGAAGAGGAAATTGTAGCTGATGTATTTTTTATAATATGGAAAAATAAAGAAATACTGGATAGGAAGTTAAAATTAAGTCCATATATTG
>CAORJJ010000130.1 GCA_948517135.1 uncultured Clostridia bacterium
CGGTGTTACTGGTTCGTCTGGCGGTGTTACTGGTTCGTCTGGCGGTGTTACTGGCTCAGATTCTCTTGTTGTAAATCCTTTAATACATACATCAGCTGTTTTCATATCAACATCTCTTATTGCAAGATCTGAAAGTTTTTCCCAATCTTGTCCATTAGTTGAAAATGCACTTCTATCTTCTGTTGTAACATTTGCATATGCAGTTCCATCAACCTTTGCTTCTACTCTAAAAGAAAATTCTCCTTTAGAAGAATATTGTTTTATTACAATTGCAAATTCTTCCGAATTTATCTCAATAGGATTTATATTAATTCTGTGATATCCTGGTGTTAACATATCATTAGTTTCACCAACTTTTACAATATCATTCAAATTCATACTTGTTCCAGTAGGATTTACATATATTTCCAATCTTGAATAAGATGATAAACTTATTCCTATACTATTTAAGGTTTCTTTTTCAGTAGTATCTCTTTTGAAAGATGTTCCATAATAAGCTGAATCTAATGATTGTGAACTAATTTGGAATATTCCACCAAAAAAATCTTGTTGATATATTTTATCATAGTCTACTTTTTTTGCAGATTGAATACCATAAATTTCACTTTCTATAAAATAATCTTCATATGATATATACATATATCCTTTATCAAAGTTCTCTTCACCATATGAATTTAATACTAAATATGCACCATCAGATGTAGGTCGCACTCCATCTCTAAAATTTTCTCTCGAATAATTATCATCCCAACCAACAATTGTAATTGCATGATCTCTCTTTTCTGATGTGCTATTACAATTATAATTTTTTGAATGAAAAGCAACACTTTTATCATAATATTGTGTTTTATTAGCTGCAGTAATTGAACTTATTGCACCATTTGTAACTATATGTTCCTTTATAATATTTCTTACTGCTTTAAGTTCTTCTTCTGTATATTCTCTACCTGAGCTATCAGTATATTTTATAGTACGAGTATTTCCATCTCCCCATGTTGTATATTCTTTTCTTATTGTTGGTAATGCCACATAATCTGTAACAAATGTATCTACATTTTTATTTATTTCTGATAAACTAACTCTTTTTTCATTATCTTCAAATGGCATATCTTCTTCTAATACTGCCCCAGTTCCATTAGTTAAATATGAATATGAAACAATAGGTAATCCGCCATTTCCTAATTCTCTATTATATCCAATTGGATTTATACCATCTGTAAATGTTTTACTTGTAGCATAATCCATATGTCTTTCAGAAAAATTTTGTAACTCTCGAGTTCCAGCTTTTAAAGCTATATTACTTTCTAATGCTTTTAATGAGGAAAATGCCCAACACTCTGTTGTTGTTCCCTGATCTTCTACTCTTAAATCTAATTTTTCATTTAAGCTATATTTGGGTTCTAAAACCTGTGCTGAAACATTTTCTAAATTACTATTACTAGTTAATAATTGAGAAATAATATTTGGCACTTTAGTTGAAAAATTGTATTCTTCTAAAGTATTTTTAGGAACTTCAATATAACTAGTTTGTGGCATTAAGGTTTCTGCTTTTTGTTCTTGTGAAAGATTCATCCACTCTTTATACTCATCAGTAATATTGGCTTCAAGTTCTGTTGCAAAAGCTTTTCCTGAAACAATAATTCCACATAAAAAAGCAATACTTAAAATTCTTTTATTAAAATTTTTTAATTCCAAAATATTTCTCACCAGCCTTCTATATTTAATATAATTTAAGTATAGTTCTTATAAAGTTTTAAATCAATACCAAAACCCGTCTCACAGTGCTATTTCAAGCATTTTGTTTTCTTTTTCCTTTAAGGATGTACATAGTTAGAACATTTAATACATATGTATATTAAATTTTGTTAACGGAACATATGTAACAAAATTGTAACATTCTTTTAATCTAGCTGATATGTATATTCACTTTTTTTGTTGTATAATAGATATATACTAAAGATTTAAGGAGTTTTTGATGAGTATTAATTCAACATTAAAAAAAGAAGGTATCACAGTAATAAATTCATTAAGTACTAGCGAAATAAATAACATTGCATCAAATATTTCTGAAAAGTTAGTAAATACTTTTCCAGAGCATAATCTCAATAAAAGCGATTTATTTATTTCAATTTGTAGATTAAATATGTATATTGCAGATATGCCCAATGATATGGCAATGGCAAAATATTTTTATAGAAATAACTCAATATATTTTAGTAAAAATATGAATTTAGAAGATTTAAACACACTTGCAATTCATGAATGCCTACATTACATACAAACTTCTACAAATTCTCGTGGAAAATTATTACGTTTAGGATTATATAACTTAGAAAATATACCAAATACAGGAATGGCGCTAAATGAAGCTGCTGTTCAAAATATGGCAGTAGAAACAACTAATTCAGAATTAGATACCGTAAGATATTATGGAATGGATTTATCAACTGCTAGTCCAGATTTTTATCCTATTCAAACTGCTCTACTTAATGAAATAATATATTTTACAGGTTCATATCCTTTATATCATAGTACATTATATTGTAATGATGTTTTTAAAAATACATTCATAGCAAAATCAAATGTAAAAGCTTATAATCAAATTGAAAAGAATTTTGATTTGATTTTTGAATATGAAACAAAATTATCTAATGAAATATATAAATTATCTGAATGTTCAAGTGATGTAAAAGGCTTAAATAAAATGAAAAAAATCAATTCTAGAATTGATGATATAAAGAAAATAATTCAAGAAAAGACTATTGAAACTCAAAATATCATATTAGTAAATTGTTTTAACTCAGAATTGAATTCAATAAAAACTCTAGAAGATATTAAAGATTTTCAAAGTAAGTTATATAATTTTAAACATTTAATAATATCTACTGATGATTATAGTTTTTATAATGAATTTTATGTTGAAATGATGGCAAAGATTGATGAAAAGAAAGAATTCATTCTAAAATTTGGAAATATTTCAACTACCGACTCACTTACAAATGATTTATCTTTTATTGAAGAAAAAACATTTGGATTTCAATTTTTTAAACAATTATTTGGAAAATTAAAATTATTATTTGAAGAAAAAATAAGAGAGAAAGAATTATAATTTCTTTCTCT
>CAORJJ010000131.1 GCA_948517135.1 uncultured Clostridia bacterium
ATATAAATATTAAAACTATTAAAATAGCGATTTTTGTGAAAATAAAAGTCGCTACTTTTTTTATTTTATTTTGATTATATAAATTAGCTGGTATTAGTATTTTTAAGGCAAATAAACTACTAGACATAAATATGATTTTAGAACTATAAATTGCATAATTAATAATTCCTGTTTTTTTTGTAAATAAAGAAAATATTGCATTTGGAAATATATATAATATGGTTGAAAATATTATTTCAAAAATTGTGCAATAAATAAGACTACTAAAAAAAGTTTTTTTTGTAGTATATATTTTTTTGTTTAGAGAAACAGCCATAACAGGAGTTGTCATAAACAAATATATTATTAAATTTATTAATAAAGCTTGTATTTGTATTGTATTCATAAAAGCCTTTCCAAATATGTTTAATAATCTATAAAACCATACTTGAGTAAATAATAATTTACTTAATTATATTACAATATTTAACTTGTGTAAAACTTGTTGATAAAAAAATTTTAAAAAAATATAAAAAATACTTGCAAAAGAAAAATTTATATATTAAAATTTAATTGAAGTGGAGAGAAGTGGAAGAAAGTGGTAGAAAAGTGGAAGGAGATGTAGCCAGTGTTAATTGGTGAATTTGAACATTCTCTAGATGCAAAAGGTAGATTAATTATGCCTTCAAAGCTTAGAGAAGACATAGGTGAAAAGTTCATAATAACAAAAGGCTTAGATGGATGCTTATTTGCATTCTCACTTGAGGAGTGGAAAAATTTTGAACAAAAATTAAGAGCTCTTCCAATTTCTAATAAAGATGCTAGAGCATTCTCAAGATTTTTCTTCGCTGGAGCAATTGATTGTGACATTGATAAACAAGGTAGATTCTTAATTTCAAGTAATTTAAGAGAATTTGCAGAACTTATAAAAGATGTTGTTATAGTAGGTATGGATTCTCGAATTGAAATTTGGAGTAAAGAAAAATGGCAACAATGTGATGAAGACATCTCTGCAGATGAAATTGCAGAAAAGATGGAAATGCTTGGTATATAACTTGCTAAAGTTTATATAAATGCCAAAGATAAAATTTCAAAAATACAAAAGATTACTAATTTACAAAAGAAGAATAAATTTTAAGAACACAAAAGAGAAAATTTAAAGTACAAAAGAAAAAGTATACAAAAGACAAAACCTTTAGTTTTACTAAAGAAAATTAAATTAATTACAAAAGAAATTTTGTAAACTAAAGAAAAGATATATAATTTACTAAGGTAAAAAATATATAATACAAAAGATTAAAAAAGTACAAAAGATGAAAATTTTAAAAACAAAATAACAAAAATGAGCCACTTGATTAATTTAAAATGATAAAAAGTTTTAAAAAGTGGCTCTTTTGTTCTATAATACGAGGATAATATTTTGGAATTTAATCACAAGTCAGTTATGTTAGAAGAGTGCATTGAAGGTCTAAATATAAAGCCTGATGGTATATATGTAGACGGAACAATGGGCGGAGCAGGACATAGCAAAGAAATTGTAAAAAGAATAGCTGGAAATGGACTTTTCATCGGAATAGATAGAGATGAAGAGGCTATTTGTGTTGCTAAAGAAAGATTAAGTCAGTTTTCAAATACAATATTTGTTCATGATAATCATGATAATATAAAAAAAATATTAGAAGAAAAAAATATATCTGAAGTAGATGGAATTTTGTTAGATTTAGGTGTCTCTTCATATCAACTTGATGAAAGAAATAGAGGATTTAGCTATATGGGTGATGGTTCTTTAGATATGAGGATGGATAAATCACAAAGTTTTACTGCAAAAGATGTTGTAAATAAATATTCTGAAGAAGAACTTGCTAGAATAATTTTTGAATATGGAGAAGAAAAGTATTCTAGAAGAATTGCTAAAAAGATAGTAGAGCAAAGAAAAGATAAAGAAATAGAGACAACTGAAGAACTAGTAGATATAATAAAAAGTGTGATTCCTTTTTCTAAAGGAGATGGTCATCCAGCCAAAAGAACTTTTCAAGCTATAAGAATTGAAGTAAATGATGAAATAAAACCATTGTATAATACAATAATTGATTGTATTGATAGTTTGAAAAGCGGAGGAAGACTATGTGTTTTAACATTTCATTCTTTGGAAGACAGGGCTGTTAAAAATGCATTTAATGATTCTGTTCGGAAAATGTGTGTGCCCACCTGGATTACCATATTGTGTTTGTGGAGCAAAAACAAAAGGAAAGATAATAACTAGAAAACCAATGTTTCCATCAGATGAAGAGATGCAAGAAAATTCTAGAAGTAAAAGTGCAAAATTAAGAATTTTTGAAAAAATATAATGTAATTACAAATGATGAATGAAAGGAGGAGAATATGGCAAATATGTATGGATATCAATATGATACAAATCCTAGAAAATTAGATACAACGTATAGCAAACCAAAGAAAAAAAGTGTTAGTGCTAAAAAAACACAACCTAAGGTAAATGCTAATAAGCAAAAGAAAAATGATGCTAAAATGCAAAAATTAAATATTTTACGAATTAAA
The DNA here is from genome assembly GCA_948517135.1 of uncultured Clostridia bacterium. Classification (GTDB taxonomy): domain Bacteria; phylum Bacillota; class Clostridia; order TANB77; family CAG-508; genus Scatovivens. The sequence continues at coordinate 2,536 of CAORJJ010000131.1, forward strand.
TTTTCTATTGCTTTAAAAACTATATTAATAATTGCTGCATTTTTCTTCATACTTTTTAGAGAAGCACAAATGAATGAACTATTTTCACAAATTCAAAAATTAAAAGCATCAGTTACAACTATTCAAAAAGAAAATGATCAAATTGAAATTAGTATTCAGAATAGTATAAATGCAAATAATATTGAACAAGCAGCAAAAGAACAGTTAGGAATGCAAAAATTATCACCAAAACAAACTGTATATATTTCTCTTCCAAAAGAAGATTATGTTGAGTACAGAACAGAAGAAGTAATAATTGAAGAAGAAAAAACACCAATTAAAGAATTTTTTGATAATATAAAAAACATAGTAAGTAAAAAATAAAAACATTATTAT
>CAORJJ010000132.1 GCA_948517135.1 uncultured Clostridia bacterium
GAATTATATAAAAATTTATTTTCTATATCTTTTAAACTTTCCTTCATTATATTAAAGTTTTTATTATCTGGTTCAAATCCAATTATTCTCTTATATTTATTATTTGTTTCTACTAAAAATTTCTCTATTGTGTCTCCAATATAAGCACCACAATCAACAAATATTTCATCATCTTCTAATCTTATTATGTCTTTAGGAAAATACTGATCATCTTTTGAATATTCTGGAAAATCTTTTCTATATCTCATACATTTATATTTTATTAGTTCTTGATATATTCTTTTTGATTTTTCATCAGTAATAGCTTGTATATTCTCTTTGACTTTACTTTGTTCAAAAAATTTTCTTCTTTCTTCTAAATATTTCTTACTAAATATTCTATAAAAAAAATCTCCTATTCCACTATTATTTGCAAAAAATAAAATACTTTTTGTTATTTTATTTTTTTCTAACATCTTCCCCACTTCACTAAATATACTTTTTCTAATTTCTAACATTACTATATTCCTTTATTCTTTCTACCATATAATCTATCATTTCATCTGTCATTCCTGGATAAACACCTATCCAAAAACTATTATTCATTATTTTATCTGTATTTTTTAGTTCGCCGACTACTCTATACCCTATATTATTCTTTCTCATTTCATTAAAACAAGGATGTTTTATAATATTTCCAGCAAATAAATTTCGAGTTTGAATTCCTGATTTTTCTAATGATTTAACTAATTCATTTCTATCTACTTCATCTTTACAAGTGATTAAAAATCCAAACCAACTTGGAATAGAATTTTCGGTCGATTCTGGTAAGATTATTTTATCAGTATAATCTTTTAATCCTTCTTTTAATCTATTAAAGTTTTCTTGTCTTCTTTTTGAAAAATATTCTATTTTTTCAAGTTGTGCACATCCAATCGATGCCTGCATATCTGTTGCTTTTAAATTATATCCAAAATGAGAATATACATATTTATGATCATATCCAACTGGTAATTCTCCAAATTGTCCATCAAATCTATGTCCACACAAGTTATCTACTCCTGATGGACAACTACATTCTCTTCCCCAATCTCTAAAAGAACGTATTATTTTATGTAATAATGGATTATTAGTATATACTGCTCCACCTTCTCCCATTGTCATGTGATGTGGTGGATAAAAACTTGAGGTTCCAATATCTCCAATAGTCCCAGTAAATTGTTCTTGTCCATCAATTATATATTTACTTCCTAAAGCATCACAATTATCTTCTATTAACCATAAATTATTTTTGTCACAAAATTCTTTTACGTTTTTTAGGTCAAATGGATTTCCCAAAGTATGTGCAATCATAACCGCTTTTGTTTTTTCAGATAATGCTTCCTCTAGCATACTACAATCAATATTATAGTATGGTATTGTAACATCTACAAATACTGGAACTGCTCCATATTGAACTATTGGCGAAATAGTAGTTGGAAATCCTGCTGCAACAGTAATTACTTCATCTCCACGTTTTATTGCTCTTTCTCTTAAAAGAGGCGAAGTTAAACTCATAAATGCTAGTAAATTTGCAGAAGAACCAGAATTTACTAAACTACAGTATTTTACATCTAAAAGTTTAGCAAATTTTTCTTCAAATTCTCTTGTATATCTTCCTGATGTAAGCCAAAATTCTAAAGAACTATCTACTAAATTAACCATTTCAGATGAATCATATACTCTTGATGAATATGCTATTCTATCTCCTTCTTTAAATTCCTTTTTTACATTATGATATTTATTACAATATTCTTTTACTATATCTAAAATTTCATTCCTTGCTTCTTGCTCAGATTTATTTTCAAACATTTTAATTCTCCTGTTTTATTTTATTCATACTGTATTCATTACTTTCTAACTTTACCACAATTACATTATTAATAAATTTTACAGACTCTTTATCTGGGAATTCTTTCATTTTTTTATATTCATCTGTTTTATATATTTCTTCCATTTCTTCATTTGTTGCAAGTTCATTTGGTATTCCAAACTCTTCTTTTAGATAACTAGAACTTATTTCTCCAACTTTACCAAAAAATCCAACCCTTGTGCCTAATCCAGCAAAGTCATATATTGGAATATATTCTCTAAAATCTTTTCCGCCAACAATTTTTATTTTTACTTCTTTGCTATAATTATCATCATTTTCAATTCTATCTATTACTCTTATTAGTTGTGAATGAATTTGATTATAATTTTTTTGTAATGAAATATATGTCGCCTCTCCAAGAAAAATATATGTATAAATTAAATAAATAACTAATGTAATCTCTATATATTTAGTTAACTTGAATACTCTACGCACATATAAAGCATCTTCAATTGTTACAACATACAATATAATAGGTATTATGTAAGAAGTAGTCATTGGCCATGCAAGCCTTGCAGTGGGTATAATTAAGCTTATACAGTTCTGCATAATTGGTAATATAATAAATAAGATTCCCCAAGTTAAAATTTTAGGAAATATATTATAAAGCTTATTAGAATTTACTAATATTATATTGATAATATTGATATTTAATAAAA
>CAORJJ010000133.1 GCA_948517135.1 uncultured Clostridia bacterium
TTATATAATAGTATTAAACAAATTATAATAATTATAATCGAAATTAGTCTAAATAATATAAGATATATATTAAATTTTTTATCTTTTTTTTCTTTCAAAATAATCACCATATTAATTATAAATAATATTTAATTTTAAATCAATAGAATATTTTTGCATAAATTTAGCCAAAATAATGCATAGGAGAAAAATTATGATAATAAATTTTTTAATAATAATTGTAGGATTTTTATTGCTTTCAAAAGGAGCAGATTTTTTAGTTGATGGTTCAAGTTTGATTGCTAAGAGATTCCATATAAAAGAAATTGTAATTGGACTTACAATAGTATCAATAGGAACATCTATGCCAGAACTAATGGTAAGTTTAACATCTGCTATGACAAATCACTCAGATATGGCAATAGGAAATGTTGTAGGAAGTAATATTTCAAATTTATTTTTGATACTTGGAATTTGTGCAATTATAAAACCATTAAAATTTCAAGAGGAAACTGTTAGATTAGAAATACCAATAGTTATATTTTTAACTGCATTATTATATATTTTAGGAAATAATTCTAATGAAAAAATAATAACTAAGTTTGAAGGTCTTATTTTAGTAATATTTTTTATATTATTTATTTTTTATAATATTTTTATGGTAAAAAGAGATGCTTCTCCAAATGAAGACAAAAGTGATTTTAGTAAAAAAGATATTTTAAAAGCAATTATAAAAATTGCACTAGGAATAATAGGATTAAAATATGGAAGTGACTTTGTTGTTAACAATTCTTCAGAACTTGCATTAAAATTTGGAGTTAGTGAAAAAATAATTAGTTTAACAATTGTTTCAATTAGTACAAGTTTGCCAGAGTTGATAACATCAATTACAGCAACAATAAAAGGTGAAATAAATTTAGCAATAGGAAATGTAATTGGTTCTAATATATTTAATATTGTTTTAATTGTTGGAGCAACAGCTTTAGTAAAGCCAATAGAGTATTCTGTTTCATACAATAAAGATTTAATAATTTTTCTAATAGGAATGATCGTTTTAGGAATTTTACCAATAATAAGAAAAAATAAAATGTCTAAGTTAGCAGGAGTAATTTATTTTAGTGTATATGTTGTATATATGATAGATTTAATAAGATAATTAATAAATTCACATAAAAATCATGAAAAGGTATTTATTTTGGTCACAAAGTGTGATATAATTATGATGTTGAGTGCGTTATTAGACATTCAAATTATGTATAACAATATACTTATGAGAAAAAAGGTATTATTACCTTAAGTTAAAATCTATAAATGTAAAATTACATATATAGGAGGAAGTATGAATAAATCAAATATGAATTTTGCAGTTGACGGAACTGCTGTGGCTTATAATATGCTAGATGGAGAAATAAGAGCAAGAATGGTTACAAGAAACAATCCAGAAAGAAAAGCTCTATATAAAGAAAAAGGAATAATTGATTCTTCACCAGCTATTACAAGATTTATGGTTAAATATCCAAATGTGTTTGGAAACAAAAAGTTAATACATGCAGATGGAAGTAATTTTTTCGGAGGAATTCTATCATTATCACCTCTTGCTGGAACAAATTCTCAAAAAGAGATGTTAAAAAATAGAATGAAATATGAATATGATTTATCTGATGAAGAATTACAAGGATTAGAGGTATTTTTTGAGGACTTAAATCACTTAAAAGATACACCAGAAATACAAGAAATTGTAGATAAAACAATATCTTATAAAAACTATATAAAATCTGCATGGGAAACTAATGAAGCACAAGTAATGAAACACATAAAAACAATTTTAGGATATGAGCCAGAAGTTGTTGGAAATGTAAATACATATGTAATGTATCCAAGTTTTGATACACACAGAAGTTGTCAACTTACAGATAAAAAAATATACATGTATTTTGGAAAATGCCAAAAGGCAATTGGGAAAAAAGCTGATAAAATATATGAAGCAAAACTTGTTTCATCATTAGCACATCAAGCTGTACATCAACCAATGCTTCCATATAAAACAGCAATGACAAAATCTGAAAAAGAAACTTTTCATGCATTTATAAAATATTTAACAGATAAAGATATATATTCTAGCATTTCAGGTAGAAGTTATTTAGATATTGTTACACCAAATGAAAATCATGAATTAATGGCTAAAATGTATCCATTTTGGTTAGGTTATAGATATAGAAATGCAGATAAAGAAGGTTTAAATTCTGTAATTGAAGTAAAAAAAGCAATAACTAGAGATAAAGAATATTTTGATGGTTTACCAGAAAATTCTAAAAGGAAAAAAGCATTTTCAGCATACAATTTTGAAAAATTAGATGCTGAAAAAATTGCAAAGCTATTTAGAGATAGAAGAGCAATTACACCATATGAATTTGCTAAATTAAGTATAGATGATAGGTCATTAGTTTATAAAGGTAGATATGTTTCAGAAGAAGTAAGATAATAATTTTAAGTGAAATTTAAGAAGCGTTTCTTGAATTTCACTTTTTTTATTGTTAAAATTTAGTTTAGGTGAGAGTATGGGA
>CAORJJ010000134.1:0-274 GCA_948517135.1 uncultured Clostridia bacterium
CAAACAAACGTAGGCGCGCCTTCGGGCTGTACCGAAAATATTTTGTAAGAAAAATAGACAAGATATAACAGCGGAGAGTTTGATCCTGGCTCAGGATGAACGCTAGCGGCAGGCTTAACACATGCAAGTCGAGGGGCATCGGGAGGGAAGCTTGCTTTCCTTGCCGGCGACCGGCGCACGGGTGAGTAACACGTATGCAACCTGCCCTCTTCAGGGGGACAACCTTCCGAAAGGGAGGCTAATCCCGCGTATATCGGTTTCGGGCATCCGAGAT
>CAORJJ010000134.1:284-2140 GCA_948517135.1 uncultured Clostridia bacterium
GGGTAACGGCCCACCGTGGCGACGATGCGTAGGGGTTCTGAGAGGAAGGTCCCCCACACTGGTACTGAGACACGGACCAGACTCCTACGGGAGGCAGCAGTGAGGAATATTGGTCAATGGGAGAGATCCTGAACCAGCCAAGCCGCGTGAGGGAAGACGGCCCTATGGGTTGTAAACCTCTTTTGTCGGAGAACAAAACCCGGGACGTGTCCCGGACTGCGTGTATCCGAAGAAAAAGCATCGGCTAACTCCGTGCCAGCAGCCGCGGTAATACGGAGGATGCGAGCGTTATCCGGATTTATTGGGTTTAAAGGGTGCGTAGGCGGTCCGTTAAGTCAGCGGTAAAATTGCGGGGCTCAACCCCGTCGAGCCGTTGAAACTGGCAGACTTGAGTTGGCGAGAAGTACGCGGAATGCGCGGTGTAGCGGTGAAATGCATAGATATCGCGCAGAACTCCGATTGCGAAGGCAGCGTACCGGCGCCAGACTGACGCTGAGGCACGAAAGCGTGGGGATCGAACAGGATTAGATACCCTGGTAGTCCACGCAGTAAACGATGAATGCTGGTTGTCCGGGTCGAATGAGATCTGGGCGGCGAAGCGAAAGCGATAAGCATTCCACCTGGGGAGTACGCCGGCAACGGTGAAACTCAAAGGAATTGACGGGGGCCCGCACAAGCGGAGGAACATGTGGTTTAATTCGATGATACGCGAGGAACCTTACCCGGGCTCAAACGGGAGCGGAATGGATCAGAGACGGTTCAGCCTACGGGCCGCTTCCGAGGTGCTGCATGGTTGTCGTCAGCTCGTGCCGTGAGGTGTCGGCTTAAGTGCCATAACGAGCGCAACCCCCGCCGGCAGTTGCTAACGGGCAATGCCGAGGACTCTGCCGGGACTGCCGCCGCAAGGCGAGAGGAAGGCGGGGATGACGTCAAATCAGCACGGCCCTTACGTCCGGGGCGACACACGTGTTACAATGGGCGGTACAGCGGGAAGCCAGGCGGCGACGCCGAGCGGAACCCGAAAGCCGTTCTCAGTTCGGATCGGAGTCTGCAACCCGACTCCGTGAAGCTGGATTCGCTAGTAATCGCGCATCAGCCATGGCGCGGTGAATACGTTCCCGGGCCTTGTACACACCGCCCGTCAAGCCATGGGAGCCGGGGGTGCTTGAAGTGCGTCGCCGCGAGGCGCGCCCTAGAGCAAAACCGGTGACTGGGGCTAAGTCGTAACAAGGTAGCCGTACCGGAAGGTGCGGCTGGAACACCTCCTTTCTGGAGACCTTAAGCGTCTGAAACGCAGCAGGTCTTGGTAGCGTCATTCGGGGGATTAGCTCAGCTGGCTAGAGCACCTGCTTTGCAAGCAGGGGGTCAACGGTTCGAATCCGTTATTCTCCACTATCAGAATAGGACAATGACAAGGCTGGAAGCGAGAGTCGATTAAAAAGTCGGCTCAGCGAGAAGACAAGAGTAGAAACACAACAAAAAGTTTCACGAGCAAATCGAAAGGCGACAATGTCGAACTTAGTTTCGTACATAAATATATGCCGCAAGGCATAAAAGAAATAACGGAACGAACAAGGGCGCATGGGGGATGCCTTGGCTCTCGGAGGCGAAGAAGGACGTGACAAGCTGCGAAAAGCTGCGGCGAGTGGCAAATACACCGTGACCCGCAGATATCCGAATGGGGCAACCCGTAGGGAGCGATCCCTACATCAGTCGGCACGACTGAGGCGAACGTGGGGAACTGAAACATCTTAGTACCCGCAGGAAGAGAAAGTAACAACGATTCTCCCAGTAGCGGCGAGCGAACGGGGAAGAGCCCAAACCGGCGGCGTTTCGGCGCGTGCCGGGGTTATAGG
>CAORJJ010000135.1 GCA_948517135.1 uncultured Clostridia bacterium
GTAAGAAAACAAAAATCAAATATAAAGAAATCTAAAAATGAAAATTTAAAACCAATGGTTATAAATCAAATTGCAAAAGCAATTGTTAAAGTTGAAGAAAAACCTTTAGCTATTAAAGAAGAATTTTCTTTTAAAAAGGAAAATTTAAAAATAATACCATTAGGTGGAATTGAAGAAATAGGAAAAAATATAACAGTATTTGAATATGGAAACGATATTGTTTTAGTAGATTGCGGAGTTGCATTTCCAGAGGATGATATGCTTGGAATAGATTTAGTTATTCCAGATTTTACTTATCTTGTAAAAAATAAAGAAAAAATAAGAGGATTAGTAATTACTCATGGACACGAAGATCATATTGGTTCAATTGCATATCTATTAAAAGAGATTAATGTTCCAATATATGCAACAAAATTAACAATAGGATTAATTCAAAATAAATTAGAAGAACATCGTTTATTAAAAACAGCAAAACTTCATACAGTAAAACAAGGACAAACAATAGTACTTGGAAAGATGAGAGTAGAATTTATAAGAAGTTGTCATAGTATACCAGATTCTGTTGCTTTAGCTATTCATACACCAGTTGGAACTATAGTTCACACCGGAGATTTTAAAGTTGATTATACTCCAATAGATGATCAAAAAATAGATTTAGGTAGACTAGCAGAACTTGGAAATAGAGGAGTTTTAGCGTTACTTTCTGATAGCACAAATGCAGAAAGAAAAGGTTATACAATGTCTGAAAGTACGGTTGGAGAAGTGTTTGATAAATTATTTTTAAACTGTAAAAAAAGAATTGTAATTGCAACATTTGCATCAAACATGCATAGAGTTCAACAAATAGTTAATTCAGCAGTTGCTAATAACAGAAAAATTGCTGTATGTGGTAGAAGTATGATAAATATGATTAATACAGCAGCAGAACTTGGTTATATACATGCACCAAAAAATACATTTATTGAATTGGATATGATAAAAAATTATTCTGATGATCAATTAGTAATAATTACAACAGGTAGCCAAGGAGAACCAATGTCAGCATTAACAAGAATGGCAAATGGTGAACACAGAAAAGTAAATATAAATTCTAATGATTTAGTAATAATTTCTGCAACACCAATTCCAGGAAATGAAAAATTTGTTGCAAAAGTAATAGATGATTTAATGAAAATAGGTGCTGAAGTTGTATATAGTTCATTAGCAGATGTTCACGTGTCAGGACATGCTTGCCAAGAAGAACAAAAATTAATTTTATCAATAGTAAGACCAAAATTCTTTATACCAGTTCATGGAGAATACAGACAATTAATTGCACACAGAAATACAGCAAGATTGGTTGGAGTCCCAGCTGATAATGTAATTTTAATGAAAAATGGTAGAATTCTAGAAATAAATGAAAATGAAGCTAAACTTACAGGTTCTGTTCAAGTTGGAAAAGTATTTGTTGATGGTTTAGGTGTTGGAGATGTTGGAAATATTGTATTAAGAGATAGACAACATCTATCACAAGATGGTTTGATAATTGTTGTTTTAACAATGGATTCAAGAGGAAATGTAGTAGCAGGTCCAGATGTAATTTCAAGGGGATTTGTTTATGTAAGAGAATCTGAGAATTTAATGGATGGAGTAAAAGAATTAATAAATGTTGAAGTTATGAATTGTGTAGATAATCATATTACAGATTGGTCTACAATAAAAACAGCAATAAAAGATTCTTTAAGAGAGTATATATTCCAAAAGACAAAAAGAAATCCGATGATCTTGCCAATTTTTATGGATGTAAAATAAAATGGTATATAAAAAATTTCATTAGTAGAGAGAAATATTTAATATTTCTCTCTTTTTTTATACAGTTATGAATTTTTTGAAGCGTCTCTTTATTTCATTTTTTCGATATGATATAATTGTAAAAAAATAAAATATAAGGTGATAAAATGAATCAAAATTACTCAAAAATTAAATATTTAATATTTGATTTAGATAATACAATAATTTTAAATGAAGAAGAAGATATAAAAACATATAAAGATGTTTTAAAAAAATTAAATTATAATGTAGAAGATTAT
>CAORJJ010000136.1 GCA_948517135.1 uncultured Clostridia bacterium
AGTTATAAAAATGCCATTTAACCTAGAAATATATAATATAAATTTAAGCCAAGTTTCTTCATTTACAAAATCATTTGTTAAAAAAACTTCAAATATTTTTTCCTTTCTCATTCTAATCACCCATAAATATTTTATACCTTTTATCAAAAAAGAAACTGACTTTTTTTTATATAAAAAAATCAGTTTCTAAATATTAATCTTCAATTGGAACAAGAAAATCTGTTATATCATTATGATAATATTCAAGTTCTGGTAATTCTCTTAAATTAAATTTTGAACTTGTTATAAATTTTTCATAAAAGTCTCTTGAAACTTTTTGGATATCAACTGCCTCTTGAGAATTTATTCTAAATCTTAACCATTTAGATTGTGGTATTATTATTTTTTCAAATTCATCAATTTTCTTATTATATGCAATCCAGTACTCATAATTATAATTATAGCCATCACATCTATCTTCATATATAACCATACCATAATCTATCTCACCATATTTTTCAAGAAATCGTTTTCTCATATCTGCAAAAAATCTTGGTGCATCATCATTTATTGTAGAATATGTAGTTTTTATACCTTTTCCATATACAACTAATTCTTCCATTTTAATAATGCTATATTCCATATTGTCATTTGATAAAATTTCTTCATTAAAATGCAATTTAGGATATACTTTCAACTTTTCAGGATTATTATTTACAAGACTTGGTTTTATTCCATGAAACTTTTCAAAAGCTCTTGAAAAAGATGTTGGATTATCATATTGATATTTTATTGCAATATCAATAATTTTTTCATTATTTTTATATAAATCAAATCCAGCATTTGATAACCTTCTATTTCTAATATATTCTGAAATTGATATATTAGAAATTAGTGAAAACACTTTTTTTACAGTATATTCATTGCTTGCCATTATCTGAGCCATTTTAGAATAGTTAATATCATTTTCTAAATTATTTTCTATATATTCAATTATTTCATTTAAGCATGTATATATATTCAATTTCTTTCCTCTTACATTTTTTCTGGCTCTGGATATTCAACTCCGAATGTTTCTACTGTTACTTTTTTCATTACTGGTGGCTCAACTGGTCTATCTTTTCCTCCACCAAATGGACTTCTTGTAACTACTCTTGATTTTACAATTTTATCTACAACTTCCATACCTTCTAATACAGTGCCAAAAGCAGCATATTGTCCATCTAAAAATGTAGAATCATCTGTTACAATAAAAAATTGTGATCCTGCACTATTTGGCATACTGCTTCTTGCCATTGAAATAATTCCTCTTAAATGTGATATTGTATTTTCAATGCCATTATCTTTAAATTCACCTTTTATTCCATATCCTGGTCCACCCATTCCAGTACCTTCTGGATCTCCACCTTGTGCCATAAATCCTGGTATTGTTCTATGGAAAAATAATCCATCATAAAAACCTTTATTTACTAAACTTACAAAATTATTTACTGTTTCTGGAGCTTTTTTAGGATAAAGTTCTAGTTTTATAATTCCTCCATCTTCCATTTCTATTGTTACTATTGGATTTTTAACTTCACTCATTATAATTCCTCTTTTCTTAATTTAATAAGTAATATTTTACTACTATATTCCGTTTTTTTCAATACTCTTTCATATATGCCTTTACTATAATTCTTTTTTTATTTGAATTATTACAAGTAAGTAAAGTAAGTTCATAATTTTTACTTCCTTTTAAAATTGATAAATCATCATCTGTAGTTTCAAATTTATCAAATACTATATATTCAAATTCTTGTCCTTCTAAATTAATTAATTTTATTTTATCTTTTAACTCAAGCTCATTTATCTTTCCAAAAAATCTATTATCATTATAATTATGCCCTGCTATACAGATATTTCCCATGTTTCCAAATTCTACACCATGAAATTTGCATGGTGATATTTTTAAATTTTCTTCATTCATATCTTTAAAAACACTATATTCTATATTAATT
>CAORJJ010000137.1 GCA_948517135.1 uncultured Clostridia bacterium
ATACACAATAACAGAAGATGAAGTAGAAGGATATACATCACAAGTAGAAGGATATAATGTAATAAATACACATAAACATGTAGAAGAAAAGCCAAAACCAACAGAACCTGAGAAACCAATTAAGCCAGCAGAGCCAGAAAAACCGACTCCACCAGTAACTCCACCACCAGTTGTAAATCCACCATCAATAATAAATAACAATTATAACAATGTTACAAATAATGTAAGTACAACAAATCAGGGAAATACAGATTCTGGAAAAAGACTTCCAGATACAGGAGATATTTTACCAATAGCAACAATAGGAACAATAATTACAGTTGCACTATTAAATATCGTGGTTACATTAAGAAAGAAAAAAAGAGTTGGAAAACATATAAAATAAAAAATGTGCTACATAATGTAGCACATTTTTTATCTAAATAAATCAAATATTGAACCAGACATATTTGGTTGTGTTTCAACATATTGGTTATTTTTTTGTTGTTCTTCAGTTTGAGCTGGAGTTTCAGTAAGTGTAATTTCTATTTTTTGTTCTTGATTATCTCTTATTATTGTTAAAGTTATTTTATCACCAATATTGTGAGTGTTTTTAACTCTATTTAATTCATTTACAGATTTTACTTCAGTATCTTCAATTTTTATTATTATATCTCCAACTTGAAGTCCACCTTTTTCTGCTGGTGAATCTTTTTGTATTTCATCTACATATATACCTTGAGGAATATTATATTTTTTTGTAAGAGTTTCATCTACTGAAGAACCAGCAATTCCAATATAAGGTCTTTTTACTTCTTTAAATTCTATTAACTGATTTATGATTGATGTAGTTGATGAGATAGGAATTGCAAAACCGATACCCTCAACACCATTTCCAGAAAGTTTTAATGTATTTATTCCAATTACTTCTCCATTAGCATTTACTAATGCACCACCACTATTACCAGAGTTTATTGCAGCATCTGTTTGAATTGCTAAATATGTTGTTCCTTCACTTTTTACTTCTCTATTAACAGCACTAATAATACCTGTTGTAACAGAATAGTCCATTCCTAAAGGATTACCTATTGCCATTACATACTCACCAACTTTTGCTTCATCAGAATTTCCAAGAACGGCAGGAGTTAAACCTGTTTTATCTATTTTTAAAACTGCCAAATCTGTATATGCATCAGTACCAACAACAGTAGCTTTATAAGATTCTTTATCATTATAAAGATTTATTTTTATATCTGTTGCTTCTGATATTGCATAAAATGATGATGAACTTTCGGAAGAAATAACATGGTTATTTGTTAAAATATATCCATCATCTGAAATAATAATTCCAGAACCAGTAGCATCACCAGTTGATGAACCAAAAATTGAGTTAACTTGGTAAGTAACTGTTATACCAACAACTGATGGAAGAACCTTTTCGGCTACTGCAATTGATGTATTTGAATAATCAGCTATGTTAATTAAATTTAAAGGATTTTCTAAAGATGTGCCAGCAGATGTTGATGCTGTATAAGATTTTTCATTAATAATTTTTTCCTTTATAGAAGGAACTCCAAAGCATGTACCAACAACTAATGTTGCTCCAACAATACCTGAAACAAATGGTAAAAATATATTTTTTCCAAATCCATTTGAAGGTTGGTTGTATGAAACTTTTCTAAATGAGTTGTCATTACTAAAATTAAAATCATTTTCGTTATCCATTTTTTACCTCCATAATAAATTGTATCTAACAGATTAAATAATAACTCAAAAACGGGTTAGATACAATAGAAAATTTTAAGAAAAATGCAAGTGTTTTCTTAATTTTATTATATAAAAAACTTTTCTTTTAGCTTGCATTATTTTTTCACTATATATATAATATC
>CAORJJ010000138.1 GCA_948517135.1 uncultured Clostridia bacterium
ATTACTACAACAAAGCAAAAATTTATTTCAAAATAGAAAAAAGGCATCTATATGCCTTTTTTCATGTATTCTTGTAAAATCCTTGTATCTCTACATACAATAAACTTTGTATGATATACACTTTCATATTTTGATGCAATTAGATTATCAAATGAACTCTTTATTAGCTTTAAAGCATTTTCTGGCGTTTCCCATACAAGTCGAGCACCTTCATCTTTTTCCTTTTGTGTAACATGTAATTGTTTTGTGTCATTAATAACTTTTGATACATATACATATGAAGTTTGCAAAAAACTTTCCTTTGTTTTAATTTCTTCTATTGTTCCTAAAAATCCCATAATTTCTACTTCACAACCTGTTTCTTCTAACGCTTCTCTTAAAAATGCTTTTTCTGGTTCTTCATCTCCTTCAATTCCGCCACCAGGTAATTTGTATTCATTTTTATTAGCTTTATTGAAAACTGCAATTTTTCCATCTTCTCTTAAAACAATTCCTCTTGATGCTCTTCTTGTTCTATACTTTTCAACATGAACAGGTTTCTCTCCAATATTTTCATCTGTTATTGTATCTATTAACATTCTAATTTCCTCCTTAAAATATTTTATCTTTGTGAATTTGAGCTTGATATAACATATGACCTATGTTACCTTCTCCTGCAAATTTATTTACATTAAAAAAATTTTCATTTTTATCTATCCAGTATAATTTATTTATTTCTTCTACTACTTCAATTTCTTTATTAAGCTTTCCAGCAAAAACTTCTAATTCCATATCTTTTTGAATATATTGAAAATTCATTAAATGTGTTAATTTAATATCAAAATTAGTTATACCAGTTTCTTCATTTAGCTCTCTATAAGCAGATTCTAACTCTGTTTCGTTTTCTTCTACTTTTCCACCTACTAAATTTAACATCCCTTTATATGGTTCTTTTTCTCTTTCACACATTAATATTTTAGATGCGTCTTTATTATAAACTATTACAACATTAAGTTTTTTCATATTTTACCTCTTTATTTGTTTTCTAACTCATTTTTAGCCAACTCTAAAAATTCTCTAAAATCTTTAATTTGATATTGAGATAATTGGTTTATTTGCTTTCTATTACCATCTGAATACTTATCATAAATTACTATTGATTCAATACCTGCATTATTTGCTGCTTCAACACCTATAAGTGAATCTTCTATTATAATACAATCTTCTTTTTTTACATTTAATTGTTTTATAACTTTATTATGTATTTCTGGATTTGGCTTTAATTCTTTTACTGCACCTTTAGAATATATTAATGTAAATATGTCTTCCAAATTCCCTTTTTGTATTATATTTTTATTACTATTTTTATAGATTTCAACAGTATGGTCATTTGTTGTACTTGCTATTACTAATATAAAACCCTTTTCTTTCAAATATTTTAAAAGTTTCTCAGCATCTGGTTTATAATCTATCTTTTCTTTTAAATAAATATTTGCAATTTCATATCTTAGTTTCTTTATTTCTTGTTTTGGTAAATTTGAATTATACTTTTCCTTTAAAAAACCACAATATTCTAAGTATGCATCATCAAATTTACTAAATTCTTTTAATTTTGAATCTCTTTGTATACCAATGTCTATATTATCAATTGTACCATCTCCAATTGTTTTAATTAATTTTTCATCTATATCATTCCAAATTCCAATAGAATCAATTAAAGTTCCATCTAAATCAAATATAATAACTTTTTTATTTTTTAACATAATTACATGCTCCACAAATTTATTTACTATTTTATAT
>CAORJJ010000139.1 GCA_948517135.1 uncultured Clostridia bacterium
ATAAAATGACAAAACGGAGAAATTTACTTGTGGTAATTATCACCCTCATGTTTGTTTGTGTGTTCTTAACAGGGTGTGATGATTCAGATCACGAAAGCAAAGACATCGAGGATGAGGAAGAGATTGTGTATGAATGTGTTGCTCCACTAATTTTAATTTCAAAGGAGAAAATTGAAGGATCAGATATTAAACAATATACATACTATGATCCAGAAACCATGATAATGTTTGTTCATTATAGTAATTGTAATGATAAAGGAATCTCTGTAATGCACAATTCAGATGGTACTCCACGAATTTATGATGGAGTTTCTGAAGTAAAACCTTTGATTTTAATTTCCAAAGAAGATATTGTGGATACAGATACTAAACAATACACATTTTATGATCCAGAAACACTTGTTATGTATGTTCGATATACAAATGTTAGCTGTTGTGGGATTTCAGAAATGCCAAATCCAGATGGAAACCTTAGAACATACAATCCTAAAAAATAGCACTAAAAGATAGGCTTGTACATCATCTATGTATGATGTGCAAGCTTTTCTCATATATGAAACTTGATTTTTATGTAAATCTATTATATAATAGATAAATCTAATAGTCTAAGAGACTTAAAAATAGGAGGAATAAAATGATAAAACGGAGAAATTTACTTGTGATAATTATCACCCTCATGTTTGTGTGTGTGTTCTTAACTGGGTGTGATGATGGAGATCATGACAGCGCTTACATTGATGATGATTTTGAACAGGAAACAGAAACTCAAAAAGAAATAGAGGTAAAAGGAGAAAATGTAAAAGGCCTTGTATATGTTGAAACTATCGATGTTTACATGGGAGAAGGATACAAAGATATGACTCAAACTATTTTATATGATCCCAAAACCAATATAATGTTTTCAGCTTTTTGGTGGGGCGGTGATTGTAGTGTTGTTCAAATGTGTAATCCGGATGGAAGTCCACGCATATATAATCCAAATTAATTAGGAAAATGAAAAGCTTGTACATCAGATATAGACGATGTGCAAGCTTTTCTCATATATGAAACTTGATTTTTATGTAAATCTATTATAT
>CAORJJ010000140.1 GCA_948517135.1 uncultured Clostridia bacterium
TGTCGTCAGCTCGTGTCGTGAGATGTTGGGTTAAGTCCCGCAACGAGCGCAACCCTCGCCGCGTGTTGCCAGCGGGTCATGCCGGGAACTCACGTGGGACCGCCGGGGTTAACTCGGAGGAAGGTGGGGATGACGTCAGATCATCATGCCCCTTACGTCCAGGGCTTCACGCATGCTACAATGGCCGGTACAACGGGGTGCGACACGGTGACGTGGGGCGGATCCCTGAAAACCGGTCTCAGTTCGGATCGCAGTCTGCAACTCGACTGCGTGAAGGTGGAGTCGCTAGTAATCGCGGATCAGCAACGCCGCGGTGAATGCGTTCCCGGGCCTTGTACACACCGCCCGTCAAGTCATGAAAGTGGGCAGCACCCGAAGACGGTGGCCTAACCCTTGTGGGGGGAGCCGTCTAAGGTGAGGCTCGTGATTGGGACTAAGTCGTAACAAGGTAGCCGTACCGGAAGGTGCGGCTGGATCACCTCCTTTCTACGGAGTTTTGTGGGCGCACGGTCGTGCGCCGATATGGGGATGCTTTACAGCCTGGCTTCCTGGCCGGGTGGCGTCCCTTGCTGGCTGGAAAAGAATCGGGGCGGGTGCCTTCGGGCGCCTGGTGGTGGTGTGGTGCATGCTGTTGGGTTCCCGGACCGCCAGGCCCCTTGTCGGGGGTGGTGTTCCGTTCCCGCCGTCCTGGCCGTGCCCCTGTGTGGGGTGGGTGCCTGGGGTGGTGTGGTGTGGTGGTTTGAGAACTGGAGAGTGGACGCGAGCATGAACGGTGTGCCCTGTGGGGTGTGCCGGGTGTGTTCGTAC
>CAORJJ010000141.1 GCA_948517135.1 uncultured Clostridia bacterium
GTTATTATCTTCCCATGTTTTATTTCCTTCAATAGATATTTTTTCTGCTTCATGAATATTAGTTATATTAAATCCATTTACTCTTGTTTCATAACCTTCTACTGTATCTTCTGTAATATAGTAATCTACAACTGCTCCTGCATCATATTTATATAAGTCATCAAATCTCCAGCTCCAGTTATCTTTTTCTGTTACTACTTGACTTGCAATTTTTTCATCATCTGCATATAAATTTACTGTTATACTTTGCGGTCTTATTCCATCTTGGTTTTCATTATCTTCCCATGTTTTTTGTCCTTGAATTGAAACTTTTACTGGATCATGTGTATTTGTTATCGTAAATGTATCTTCACTATAACTTACTTCATATCCTACTACTCTTCCTAATTCTTTTACTGTATATTTTACATCTTCTCCATATTGTTTCTTTGGTAAGTTTGTCCATGTATATTTCCAATCCATTCCGAAATTTAATGTTACTGGCTCTCCATATGCATTTTTATTTGCATATAATTGTACTTGGATTTCTTGCGGTCTTATTCCATCAAAGTTATTATAATCATTCCAGAATTTTTGTACTGTTACTTCTGTTTGATCTGCCACATGAATATTTGTTACATTATAACCATTTACTTGAGATGTATATCCTTCTATTTGATCTTCTGTTATTGTGTAT
>CAORJJ010000142.1 GCA_948517135.1 uncultured Clostridia bacterium
CAATACAATTTTCACCTGTTATTATAATTTCTATATTTTTATTTTCTGCTAATGTTTCAACTTGTTGTTTAGCATTTTCTATACAATCCATAATTTTAGAGCATTCTTTATTTAAAACAATCATATTAGTTTCAAGTCTTGACATTTTAGTTAAAGAATTCATTAAAAACTCTAGTTTATCAACTTGATTTGATATAATATTTAAAAATTCATTCTCTTTATCTTTTGGTAAATCATTATTAATAATTGTATCACTATACATTCTAATATTTGAAATTGGAGTTTTTACCTGATGAGTAATATCAGATATTATCTGTTCTACTTCAATTTTTGTTCTATTTGATTTTTCTGTTTTTCCTTTAATTACTTCACTTAATTTATATAATTTTGAATCTATTTTGGAATCTAAAGTTTCTTTATTAATATTATCTTTTTCATATTTTCCATTTATAAAGTTATCAATATTGTTTAAAATTTTATTTGTAAATTTTAAATATTTATGTCTGAAAAATAAATAAATTAACATTATAGAAATAATTAATATAATTACTTGTAACATTTTTACTCCTCTAA
>CAORJJ010000143.1 GCA_948517135.1 uncultured Clostridia bacterium
TTCCACATGAGCGCATGCGAGTGTGGGAAAGGCTTTTTGCGGCATGGGATGGGGTCGCGTCCTATCAGCTTGTTGGTGGGGTAACGGCCTACCAAGGCGTTGACGGGTAGCCGGCCTGAGAGGGCGACCGGCCACATTGGGACTGAGATACGGCCCAGACTCCTACGGGAGGCAGCAGTGGGGAATATTGCACAATGGGCGCAAGCCTGATGCAGCGACGCCGCGTGCGGGATGGAGGCCTTCGGGTTGTAAACCGCTTTTGTTCAAGGGCAAGGCAGGCTTTCGGGCCTGTTGAGTGGATTGTTCGAATAAGCACCGGCTAACTACGTGCCAGCAGCCGCGGTAATACGTAGGGGGCAAGCGTTATCCGGATTTACTGGGTGTAAAGGGAGCGTAGACGGCAGTGCAAGTCTGGAGTGAAAGGCGGGGGCTCAACCCCCGGACTGCTCTGGAAACTGTACGGCTGGAGTGCAGGAGAGGTAAGTGGAATT
This sequence comes from uncultured Clostridia bacterium, assembly GCA_948517135.1. Taxonomy (GTDB): domain Bacteria; phylum Bacillota; class Clostridia; order TANB77; family CAG-508; genus Scatovivens. The sequence continues at coordinate 492 of CAORJJ010000143.1, forward strand.
CCTAGTGTAGCGGTGAAATGCGTAGATATTAGGAGGAACACCAGT